>CAYPUP010000116.1:0-6713 GCA_964413795.1 uncultured Ignavibacteriales bacterium | reverse complement strand
ATTGAATTATTTCTTATTTTTATATGGAGGTAAAAAATAATATTATACCTGCCCGCCTATGTGAAAATATTTGCCCTTTATAGTGTGACAATTTATTACTATGTCTTGATAATGTCTTTAAACCAAGGAGTACAAAATGAGACAAATTATCGGAGTATTGGCAGTATTGCTGATACTAAGTGTTGTAGCTTGGGATAATGCTGCTGCTCGCAGCAATCCCTATGACTACTCTGCCCCCTATATCGATGATACTAAAGAAGATCATCCCTGGGGTGGCGAAGAAGGTGGTTCCAACAATGGCCCATCCCTTTCAATGCCCGGAGTTTCCGGTGGCGGAATATCATTTGTAAAGTCTAATGTAGACCTCTTATGGAATTTCTTTATCATAATTTGGATCGACAATAATATTAAGGAAGATCCGATTAACACGGAAATCAGTGTTCCTGCAATAGAAGAAACCCACGATAGAGTAATTACAAATAACAACTAAGGTAATAGGTGATGAGGATGAACGAGAAAAATGCCAGTGGAATCAATGGCGCGAGGGCTCACTATATTGAGTCGTTGATAGCTGTCGATGATTTCGCCGGTGTTGTCAGATATTACGAGAATCATCGTATAGAATTTGACAATGCCGCTGATCACGACACGGCTGTCATTCTGCGTCAGACATCCCGGGCTTACGCTTCTCTCACAAATTACCCGGTTGCACTAAAACTGGCCAGAATGGCTCAGACTATTTTTAGTAGTCAAGGCGATACGATTGATCTGGCCGAGACTTTTATGGTTGTGGGGGGGATTCTTCGCAACATGGTAGAGATGAAAGAAGCGGAAAAAGCATTCCGAGATGCTGAGTCTATTTTCAGAAGAAATGACTGCCCCGAAGGCCAGAGCCGTGCACTTAACCTGCTGGCCGGACTCTTTTTCAGAAAAGCTGACTACAGCAATGCTCTTTCGGTACTGCTTGATGCTATTCAAATAGCAAAGAAGCAGGAGGACAGCGAAAAGCTGGCCTATATGATGGGAAACATCGGACGTATCTACAGTTTTATGGGTAATTTTGATGAAGCTGAAAAACGTATGCTTATCAATATTGAAATGTCTCAGGACATCAGTAAGCCTGTCGAATTAGCCCGTGCATATATGTCGCTGGGATATCTTTATATCCAAAAAGCGAATTATGAAAATGCAAAATCAAATCTGACCAAAGCAGCCGAACTGCTTCAACAATGCAACAGTCCGCGTGATGAAGTCATGTATATGACTTATCTTGGTGAGCTTGAATACCGGATGGGAGAGGTTGAGGAAGCCCGGAGAACGCTGCTTGTGGCGTTGTGTCAAGCTGAAAAGATTGCACCGGAATCCTCTTTGGCTGGACGCGTGATGAGGCATCTGGCTGAAGTATATGTTCGTCAGAATAATTTCCAGGCGGCTCAAAGGCTGATTGCCCGTGCTATGGTAATAATGACGAATGCCGATTTGAAGGCTGAAATTGGCGCTCTTAAGAATTTGAGAGCTAAAATTGCTGAACAAACGGGGAATAAGAAAGAAGCCCGGGAATTGTTTATCAATGCTCTTGACGAATTGGCTGAAAGCGGGGTTCATTCTGCTTATGCCGAGGTCTTGATTGACGCTGGTCGGTCTGAAGTATTTAAAACAAGGGACAGGATGACCTATCTTTTCCGAGCGGAAAACTTTTATCGCAAGAATAAAATACAAACAGTTGTGGAAGAGATTGAATATCTTATTTCTGGTTTGGGTTATATTGACTATGAGGTAAAATCCTATCCTTCGGACAATAAACCTATTTTAGAAAATATTGATTTTATTACGGCATCGGCTAAAATCCTGCGTTTCAAATCGCAGCTTCCGGTTATTGCCGGATCGGATCTTCCGATTTTGCTTACCGGTCAAACCGGGGTTGGCAAAGATCGTATGGCCGCCTACTTTCACTCTGTGGCAAGGCCAAATGGTCCATTTCGGGCTATTAATTGTGCTTCAATACCTGAGCCACTGCTGGAATCGGAGTTATTTGGTTATCAAAAGGGAGCCTTTACCGGAGCTGATCACAATAAAACGGGTCTCTTTGAAATGGCTAATGGCGGGGTACTTTATCTTGATGAAATAGGTGATATGCCTCTGGCTTTGCAGACCAAGTTATTAGGCGTGCTCCAATCATGGAAGATTACTCCGGTCGGTTCAACGAGGGAGATTAAACTGGATATCAAATTGGTAACAGCCACTAACAGAAATCTTGAAGAAATGGTTGAAAAGGGTACTTTCCGCCGTGATTTATATTATCGCATCAGCGGAATACACTTTCATATTGATTCCCTTAAAAACCGCAAGGAAGATATTCCTTTACTTCTTAAGTATTTCTTAAAGAAAAGAAAGTTGTTTACTGAGGGAGAAATTCCTTCGGACCTATTGCATCTTTTTGTCAAGCATGATTGGCCGGGCAATACCAGAGAGTTGGATCATATCGTTTTGCGTCTTCAGATTTTAACGGAGATGGTTGTCGAGGGTGATCTGGTAGAACTTACACGCTCAATGTTTGATACCGAGAAAACTTTGGAGGATAATACATTATTCAACAAGGTGGAGCAATTTGAAAGAAAGCTGCTTGTCGAAGCTATGCTTGCTTCTCGAGGTAATAAATCCGAAGCGGCTCGTATTCTTGGCATCCATGAAGCAACAATACGTACCAAACTTAAACGGTATGATATCAGATGCGATGGAGGTACTATTAATTAATTACCATTATTTTACCAAATTTAATGGTATGTGAGTAATTTTATTAGAGCTTGACTACTATTGTCAGGCAATGCAAAAGAACTAAATCGTGATCTTTTACGATTTGTTTAGATACTCCTTGGTTGCGGTAAGTGTCTGAATTTCAGATGCTTACCGCATTTTTTATTATCCGGCTCGTATTTTCATACGAAATCTCTATCTTTTTAAATCAACAATGTTTTTTATGATTAGACGTATTATTATGTATGGCAATAAGTTAACAATGCGATTTAGGAAGAAATGCCATGAGTGGCATAGCTATTGCTATATAAAAATGTGTTATTTACTCCCAAGTGCCGTCATCCAATGACGGCCAATAATATTCCTCTTTGGCGGTTCGTCACCCGTGCTTGAGGGGAGCACGGGTGACTTTTTTTTACTCCCAATTTTGAACCTGATAAATAGACGTTTGGACTAAGCTAATGGTTAAAAATTATTTTAGGCAATATATTCAATTTACTTTTAACATTTGTTTCTGTATTATTTTATACTATGTCACGTAATGCTTTAGGTCTTGTTGAAACTCAAGGATTGATTGCCGCAATCGAGGCTACCGACGCAGCTGCCAAAGCAGCCGGAGTAGTTGTGTCGTCGGTGGAACTTACCGATGCTGCCTTTTTAACATTAAAAATTGAAGGTGAATTGGGGGCAGTTCAGGCCGCAGTTGAGGCAGCAGTTAATGCAGCGCAAAAATTAGGTGAAATTGTAGCTGTGACAATCATTCCTAATCCCGATGACGGGCTAGATGTACTCATTCCACCCAAGAGATATATTTCAAAATATCATCCTGAAGAAAACCGTCCCCCGCTAATTTATGGTGATGGCAAACTCAATCGTACTATTAAAAAACCGGAACCAACCCGGAGCATGCCACAACAAGTGAAAACTAAAAAGGCATCAGAACCAAAAATAGAATCACTGCGTGATATGGAAAATATGACCGTTGCTCAATTAAGAAAGTATGCCCGTACTCTTGAAGGTCTTAGTCTCAAGGGAAGAGAAATTTCTGCGGCAAACAAGAATACAATTATTGATGCAATAAAGAACCTTTTGGATTTGGAATAATAATATGTTTATCGGCAAAGTTGTCGGCTCGTTATGGGCCACGCGAAAAACAGATAATACGCGGGGAATTAAATTTTTGATTATCCAGCCGTATAACCTTAACAAAGCTCCCAACACCGATACGATTGTTGCTGTTGATATTCTTGGAGCGGGTGAAGGTGAATTGGTAATGGTTGCCTATGGCAGAGCAGCCAGAATTGCTGTTGGCAACGAGAATATGTCAATCGAAGCGGCGGTGATCGGAATTATTGATGAGTATGAAATCAAACCGGAACATTACAGGGGGGATCTGGATCCGGCAAAAATTCAATTTAAAAAGTCGCTGGCATGAATATTCTAAGAATAGCAATGAAATATCTGCGTTGGTATCATGTGGTCGGGGTCCTCTTTGGAATTACTTTTGTCGTTGGCCTGATTTGGTGGTTGAGAGAGCATGACCGGTCCCACCGTCTGGGGTGGGCTGATGTGACCGATTTGGTTGAACCGAAAATATAGAGAAAGACAAATATAAAAAGTATATGCATCCCCTTGTTGAAAAAATAAAAAAGGCCGGAGTCGTTGGAGCCGGAGGAGCTGGCTTTCCAGCTCATGTGAAATATAATACTTCTGTCGATACCTTTTTAGCTAATGGGGCTGAATGCGAACCGCTGCTTTATAAAGATAAGGAACTGATGCGTATCTATCCTGATGAAGTTTCCAAAGGGATGCAGGTAGCCGCCGAGGTTTTGGGAGCCAGACGAAGCGTACTGGGAATCAAAGCTAAAAATACCGAAGTGATCGGGACGTTCCGAAGAATATTCGGCGGTTCATCGACTGAGATTTTTGAAATGGGGGACTATTATCCGGCCGGGGATGAATATGTTCTTGTTTATGAAGCTACCGGCCGACTGATTCCTTATGGCGGTTATCCGGTTGATATTGGTTGTGTCGTTTCAAATGTGGAAACCCTCATGAATATTGCTCTGGCAAATATTGATATTCCCGTGACCGAAAAATTCATCACTATCACCGGGGCCGTAAAAAATCCTGTTACCCTCAAAGTACCTATTGGTGTTTCAATTAAAGATCTGATTGATTTCGCCGGCGGGTTTGATAAGCCCGGTGAGTATGCGGCATTAGACGGCGGTGCCATGATGGGGAAACTGAGAACTGATTTTTCACAACCGGTGACTAAAACAAGCGGGGGATATATAATCCTTCCCAAAGATCATTACCTGATTAGGCGCCGTTCGCAGACTATTCCGGAAATTAAAAAGATTGGCCATTCGGCCTGCGACCAATGTACATTTTGTACCGAATTCTGCCCCCGTTATTTGCTGGGTTACCAGATCGAACCGCACAAGGTGATGCGATCGCTTGGCTTTGCCGGGGAGAAAGATGATTTCTGGGGGAAGTATGCGGTCAATTGTTGTGAATGTAATCTCTGTTCGTTGTATGCCTGCCCCGAAGATCTTGATCCCAAACAGGCCTGTGTCCGTTCCAAAACAAATATCAAACTTAAAAAACTGGAATATATCCCTCCCACTAAGCCATTAAGCGCACACCCCATGCAGGCTCATAGAAAAATTTCGATTAAAAAACTGACCCGCAAGCTGGGTTTGGTTCCCTATGACAAGCCAGCTCATTATATCGATGAAAAATTGGAACCAAATAAAGTTGTGATCCCACTACTGCAGCATCTTGGATCTCCATCGATACCGGTAGTTAAAAAAGGCGACCGAGTTTCAGTTGGACAATTGATTGGAAAAATCCCTGAGGGATCATTAGGGGCTAACATACATGCATCGATTAACGGAACCGTTACCGATGTAAGCGAAGCAATAACAATTGAGGTGTAGTAATGGAATATAATGCGATTGGTTTAATTGAATACAGCTCGATTGCCAAGGGGATAGGCTCGGCTGATGCCATGGTCAAAGCGGCCAATGTGGAGCTGGTGTTGAGTCGTACAATTTGCTCTGGTAAATTTATGACCCTGATCGCCGGTGATGTCGAGGCGGTTAAAAACGCTGTCTCAGCCGGTGTGGATTATGCGCAGGAGTCAGTTATTGGCTCATTTGTTATTCCGAATGTTCACCCTGATGTTTTTCCGGCTATGTCCGGTTCCAATCAGATTGAGGAACTTGATGCCCTTGGTATAATCGAATCATTTACCGTAGCCGCTCTTATTGAAGGGGCCGATGCGGCCGTTAAAGCGGCTGAAGTTCGTTTGATCGAAATCCGTTTGGCTATGGCCTTAGGGGGAAAAGCTTTTGTAACTCTGACCGGTGAGATTGGAGCAGTAGAAGCGGCTGTGGCTGCCGGAGTAGAGGTAGTCTCGCGCGAAGGAATGCTGGTTAACTCGGTTGTGATTCCATCGCCAAGGCCGGAGTTGATCAGAGATATTTTATAGAGATTTATTATTTAAAATAAGGTTCGACTGATATGCCGTTATCAGATTTTGAAATTGGAAAAATTGCCGAGATTGTCGCCGGAAAGGTCGGCGCCAAACTTGACGCCAAAGCCTTACGCCGGGTGATCGACACCGTTATCGACGGGCTTGAAAAAAACAGGGGAAATATTAATATTGAAGGTGCCACCTGCGAGGTATCAAGAACACTTTCAACTCAACCTGAATATCCGCATAGTAAAATTGAACAGGCTCCGCTTTATCAGGCTAACCCCCAAGAAGGGGGCTTGTATGAAAAAATCGAAAAGACAGGCAAGATCAGAATTATTATCGCCGCTTTCGGCAAGGACCGCCCCGGAGTTGTTTCCTCAATTACTTCGATTTTGGCTGAATTGAGCTGTTCTATTGAAGATATCTCTCAAACGTTGATGCAGGAATTTTTCTCGATGATCATGGTGGTCAATAT
>CAYPUP010000115.1:0-6847 GCA_964413795.1 uncultured Ignavibacteriales bacterium | reverse complement strand
GAGGCGGCCGTGTCGGTACTAAAATAGGGGTTGCCGATTCCGGCGGCAAAAACAACCAAACGGCCTTTTTCCATATGACGGACAGCTCTTCTGCGGATATATGGCTCGGCGAAATCTTCAAGCTTAATAGCTGACATTACTCTCGTAAAAATACCCATCTGCTCCAGCGTATCCATGACAGCCAGAGAATTAATAACTGTTGCGAGCATACCCATATTATCACCGGTAACGCGGTCCATTCCCCGGCCGGAAGCATCCAGTCCGCGGAAAATATTACCGCCGCCAACCACAATAGCAAGCTCGGTGCCTAATTCTTTTACGGCTTTTATTTCATTACAGATAGAGTTTACGGTGGGGGTATGGATCCCAAATTCTTTGGGACCCATAAGAGCCTCACCGGAAATCTTAATAAGGACTCGCTTGTACTTCGGACTATTGTCCTCGGAATCCATAATTATTCACCCAAACGATAACGAGTGAACCTTGCCACCTTGATATTTTCACCAAGGGCAGCAATAGTTCCTTTTACAACATCCTCGACAGTTTTTTCGCTGTCTTTAACGAATGGCTGTTCCATAAGAACAACCTCGCCATAAAATTTATCTATTTTACCGTCAACAATTTTATCGACAATTTTTTCAGGTTTGCCTTCGTTGAGAGCCAGCTGGCGATATACTTCGCGTTCCTTTTCAATTGTTGCCTGATCGAGTTCATCGCGGCTTACACAAAGCGGGGAAGTGGCGGCAATATGCATAGCCAGATCTTTGGCAAATGATTTAAAATTATCGGTTCTGGCTACAAAATCAGTCTCACAATTTACTTCAACCATTACAGCCAGCTTATCGCCGGTATGAACATAGGTTGCGATCACGCCTTCGGCGGTTGTACGTCCCTCTTTTTTAGCAGCTTTGGAAATACCCTGTTCACGAAGGTAGGTGATAGCTCTTTCAACATCTCCGCCAGCTTCAACCAGAGCCTTTTTGCAATCCATCATCCCGGCACCGGTTTTTTCCCGGAGTTCTTTTACTTGTGCTGCATTTATCGACATTTAATAAGCCTTTCTTGTCTATTCCTGGTTTGACTGAGGATTATTTGGCCTCGGATGATTTGACCGCGGATTATTTGACCGCGGATTAAAAGGCCTTTGATCAGTAGGGCGATGTGGCCTTTGTTCAGGTTCGTTCTGAGTCTCAACCATGGAGGTTTCTTCAAAATTCTGAGGAATCGCATTTTTAGCTTCCAAGGCGGATTCAACCAATGATCTGATTAAAACACGAATCGATTTAATGGCATCGTCATTAGCTGCAATAGGAAAATCAATCAAATCAGGGTCAGCATTAGTATCAAGTATTCCTATAATCGGGATTCCCAGCCGGGATGCTTCAGCCACGGCAATCTGTTCTTTATGAGCATCAACGACAATTACCAATCCGGGAAGGTGGATCATTTCTTTAATGCCACCTAAAACTTTTTGCAGCTTTTCAGCGTCGTTTTCAATCGTGGCTCTCTCTTTTTTCGTAAATTTCTCAAGAGTTCCGTCACTACGCATTTTTTCGACATCTTTAAGTTTTTTGATTGAGTTTTTAATTGTGTTAAAATTGGTCAACATACCACCCAACCAACGCTCAGTAACATAGTATCCACCGCAGCGAAGAGCCTCATCTTTAATGACAACTTTGGCTTGTTTTTTGGTACCGACAAAAAGAATCGAACGTCCTCTTTCAACAGTTTCTTTAACTTTTTTCTTTGCCTGAATAAGAGCATTGAGAGTTTTCTGAAGATCAATGATATAAATACCATTGCGAGCCGCAAATATAAACGGCTTCATTTTAGGGTTCCAGCGTCGCGTCTGATGACCGAAATGGACCCCTGCTTCCAATAAATCTTTTACCTGGGGATCAACCATGAGAATCCTTTAGCGTGATTGGTTAAACTTCGTTTCGATTTCAACCCGGATCAGACCCTGTGGAAAGTCGGGACCACTGATCCGGTCGATCGAAACTGCTTATTTCCCTTTAATAAAAAAGGGATTACTATCTTATGTGCTCCAGATTAACGTTTGGAGTACTGGAACCGTTTGCGAGCCTTGGGCTGACCATATTTTTTCCGTTCCACTTCACGCGGGTCGCGGGTTAGAAAACCCCCTTTACGCAGTGTGGCGCGAAATTCAGGATTGAATTTCAATAATGCACGAGCAACGGCTAAACGAACGGCACCTGCCTGTCCGGAAAGACCGCCACCGGTCGCTTTGCATTTTATGGAAACTTTGTCAAGCATTTCGGTTGCAAGCAGCGGTTCCTGAGCATGGGCTACCAGTGGTTCGCGGGTCAAATATTTTTTGCACTCGAGATCGTTAATCATAAAATCCTTGCCGCCCCTGGTCATCATGACCCGGGCAACTGATGATTTACGACGTCCGGTAGCTGAGTAATTTTCTTGTTGCATATACTTTTCTATTACCTAAGACTTAATACTTCTGGTTTCTGAGCTTTGTGAGGATGCCGGGTATCGGCATAAACATGAAGCTTTTTAATCATCTTCCTTCCCAATTTATTTTTGGGAAGCATTCTTCTTACTGCCAGACGGAAAACCTCTTCCGGTTTATTCAGCAGCATTTTTTCAAATGTCGTCTCTCTTAAACCCCCCGGATAGCCGGAGTAATGATAATACTTCATCTGCAGGGGTTTTAAAGTACCGGTAACTTTTACATTACGGGCATTAACAACAACAACATGATCACCGGTATCAAGATGAGGAGTAAAGATCGGTTTGTCTTTTCCGCGCAGAACATCGGCAACTTTAATTGCAGCTCGTCCTAAAATAACTCCATCTAAATCCAGCACCCACCACTTTTTATTGTGAGGGTCAACTTGAGGTATATATGTTTTCATTCACCAACCTTAAACATTTGTCCAATAACTATAAAACAGCCCACAAGTATATAATATTTTTTCCCGATGTCAACAGACTGTTTGAAAAAAATGTACTGTTTAACAACATTTTTACAGATTTAGATAATTATCGGTTATGAATGGAAGATGTTTAGTCTCTTTGAGTTACATGCCGGAGGCTGGAGTCTTGGTCAGTTAGAGGAATGAATATATTCCATTTTAAGCCAAATTCTGTTGGTTTTTTTTAGGATTTAAGCAAATATTTCAATAAGGTTACTCAGCTTGTTAATGGTTAAGACGTTTAGATTGTTGTCTTGAGTTATGTTATTTTCGGAAGGATCTTTATGATAATAATCATATGATGTTTTATTTTGATTAGTACAACTATTTATCAAAATCGGTTTAACACCGCTTGATATTGCACCAATAATATCATCTTCGGTATCACCCACATAGACCACTTCATTTGCTTCTAAGGATGTTTTTTCAAGAGCAATTCTGAATATTTCAGGGTCAGGTTTTTTATAACCTACATCGGCGGAGATTATTATCACCGTGAAAAAACTTTCCAATCCGAAATGTGATAATAATTTATTAATATGTGGAGGATGATCAAAATTTGTAATTAAAGCCAATTTTTTAGTTTTCTTAAGAATCTTAAGTGTCCTTTTGCAATCCGGCGCCGGTACTATTTCCTTTTGCCATGTCTGTGCCGTTAAATTTGCAATTTCTCTAATGCTATCAATATTAAGATAAATATTTAAACTTTCACATAAGCGATTTATGCGATATTCGTAAACGGTCATTCCGTTGACATCGGATGCTGGTGCATTTTTACTGAAAAACTGGTCGCATTGAGTTGCAAATTCCTGTTGTGTGAGATTAAGTCCTTGAGGGATAAGATCTTTATAAAATATTCCCAGCCAATTACTCCAGGCTTTTGTCATATTACCATATTCGAGCAGGGTTCCAAAAAGATCAAAAAAGATACCGTTAATCATAAAACTAATTTGTACTTAAATTGAAGGACAGGCAATAAAAATGAATATGATATAAATAATTAGTATTTCTGCCCAAATATGGTTAATTATTGTCATAGGAAAGGCTGGTTGTGTAATGTAAACCTATTTGTTATATGGTGATAATCTGTGGCGCAGTCTTTGCGTCATCTAATATATTGCTTGACAATAGGATAAATTTATATTAATGTAGGAGTGGCAAGTTATGCGTTTTGCATTTTGCTTATAATGAATTTTTGCATGACTGCATATAAATTTGTAGTTTATGATGTTTTATAATTTTTAAGGAGGCGAAGCATGATAAAGAAGTCGCGCCTAATAGAAGTAATATTATTGCTGTTTTTAAGTCTTGCTTGCTTTATCTCTGCTCCTGTCTTGGCTGAAGGTCCCTGGGATGGTGATGAACGTATTATTCCGGATGGTCGTGCCGGTGGTGGTATTACCGACATCATTGATGATGGAGACCAGGGTAACAGTGAAGGTGTTTTAAGAGATTCAGGTCAGGTTGATGATTCTGATTTGAAGCCAAATTTGAGATGGGTAATCTTTAAATCGATAATTAAGATTATCTTCATTAATTTCACACAGGGAAATGTCGAAAACGTTTCTCTAGATTAGAACATCTTGCAGAGTAAGAGTGTTTATGATTTATAGGTAAAAGCCTTGTAAACCATAATGCAAGTTTGTTGTATTGAAATTGAGTAGAAAGACATTATTAAATGGGACTTTCCTCACCAAATATTTCATTCGATAACCGCCTATTGGCTATCGAAGAACAGTTTCGACAGCGCAAGTTCACCGTTGCGGTAAAAGAGATAAAACTTGTAAGTGAAACTGACTTTGAATCCAGCCCTCACGAGCTGGGCTTATTCCTTTCGTTGTCTGCAGACAGCTTCTATCATCAGGGTAATTATAAACAAGCTATCGAGTATGGTCTTAAAAGTGCCAGAGTTTTAGCCGATTTTATATTGAATCGCCGCTATGGCAGGGTACAGCTGATTCTTTCCAAATCATATTTAGCTGTCGGAGATGTCAAAAATGCAGAAATGAGAGCTCGTGATGCCCTTGCTTCTTTCAGAAGAGCATCCGATCCTCTCGGTCAAATTAGTTCTTTAAACGAACTGGCCCGAGTAGCATATATTCGATGCGATTATAATGATGCTATTAATTTTCTTGAAGAAGCTTTGACTATGGTTGACGACAATCCGAGAAAATTTGCACAGCTTACCGGTAATATTGGTACTCTTCAGATTCATATAGGACAATGGGATAAAGCGGAAGAGGCTCTTAAAAATGCTCTTAAAGAAAATAAAAAATTAGGTTTTGAAAATGCGATGGTGGTAAATCTTCTGTCTCTCGGCTTTGTCAATTTGAAGAAACGTAAATTTGTATTAAGTGCCCGTCATCTTGAGGCTGCTTTAAATATTGCAGAAAAACTTGACCTCAAACGTGATAAGGTAATTGCTTTAAAATACAATGCGGAACTTTCTTTCGAAAAGGGAGACATCTTCAAGGCAAAATCTCTGGCCAGCAATGCCTATCATTCTGGTATGTTATTAGCTCCGGATTCTGCTCTCGTTTCACAGGCGGCAAGGCGTCTCGCTGATATTGAATTAGCCCTGGATAATATGGATGATGCCATGAAATACGGCCAGAAAGCACTGGATTTGTCGATGGCTTTGAGTGAACAGACCGAAGTTGCTCTTTCGCGCCGGGTAATTGCTCAGGTATTTTCTGCAAGAGGTGAATTTGATGATGCCTTGGAAAATATTCAACAGGCTATTGATATCCTGCGTGAAGTTGGAGATCCCTTTGAATTAGCCCGGTCGCTTTTGGTATTGACGGATATTGGCATTAAATCCGAATCAATGGATAAAAGGGTAATTCGAAGTGCTTATGAAGAGGCTTATCGCCTCCTGAAAAAACTAAAATGCGACTATTGGATTGCTGAAACAGAGTTCAAAGCCGGTATCTTTGCCTGTCAGGAAGGTGATCTCTCGACAGGATTTAAGAAATTAAGCCGATCTGAAAAAAGATTTGTCAATGCTGATGAGAAGACTAAAGTTAAAGCGGTTCATAATTTCCTGCAGTCATTATCCGAACAAGCGGTGGCTCTCTCCGTTTCACAGGAGAATATGTTTAAAATATTCGGCAACCTCATTAGCTCTGATGAAATTTCCGATATAAAATCGAGCCGATTAGAAGATATTCTTACCCTTCTGTTAAAGAAGACAAGCGGCGACCGTGCCCTGATTTATACCCCCGCATATGAAGATGATCCTGTTATTGCAACTCTGCCATTAAGCCCTCATCAGAAGAAAAAATTCGGAGAATCTTTCAACAATCTTCTTGGCGAGGAGATATCAGACAAAAAACCGACTCTTAATCTGGATTGCCGTCGTGATCCATTTATTAATAATCTATTGGCTGATATACCTGAAGTTGTGGCCAGCATGATTGTCGTGCCATTTAAGATGACCGATGGATCTCATAGTTATTTGTATATCGATTGTCTGACAACTGATGGAACATTAAAGCCATTTGATCAAAATGTTCTCAACTTTGTTGTCGGATTCACAGATCTGATTGCTTTCCGGTGGGCAGAAATTATTAAAAACAAGCTACTGGAAGAAAATCGCAGGTTAAGGAACCAACTCCAGGAAAATGCCTCATTCCCAAATATTATTACTCAGAATGAAAAGATGCTGGAAATGTTGGCGCAGGTTCATCAGGTAGTAAATTCCAATATCTCTATTTCAATTGGAGGTGATACCGGTACGGGAAAAGATCTTCTGGCTCGGGCCATTCATTACAATTCACCACGTCGAGATAAACGATTCATCTCTGTAAACTGTACCGCTTTGCCGGAGACATTATTGGAATCAGAATTGTTCGGCTATCAAAAAGGTGCTTTTACCGGTGCCGACCATAATAAAC
>CAYPUP010000114.1:0-6863 GCA_964413795.1 uncultured Ignavibacteriales bacterium | reverse complement strand
AGGGGATCAATCAATCGCCGTCCGATAGAAACCGCACCGCGAACAGTGACATCATGATCCGGGAATTCTTCCCGGGCGATTTCCGAGGCAGAGTAAACCGAGGCGCCCGATTCGTTAACCATCTCGATTATAATATGATCGGGGAGATTCAATTCTTTTATGAAGGCTTCGGTTTCTCGTCCGGCGGTTCCATTGCCGATGGCGATTACCTGTGTTTTAAATTTGTTTACTAAGGCTTTAATTTCTTTACGGGCATCTTCTTTTTCATTTTCAGATTTAGAGGGATAGATAGTTGTGTTGTGCAGTAATTTACCCTGGGCATCAAGGCAGACAACTTTACAGCCGGTGCGAAAACCGGGATCGATAGCCAGAATTCTTTTTTGTCCCAACGGGGGAGACATCAGCAGTTCGCGGACATTTTCGGCAAAGACGCGGATCGCTTCTTCATCGGCAGTCTTTTTCATCTCGGTTCTGATTTCATGTTCCATCGCCGAGGCTAACAAACGCTTGTAGCTGTCTTCGATGGCTTCTTTGACCTGTATGGAGGCATCATTTTCAGAAATAAGAAATATATTTTCCAGGCAATAAATAGCATTCTCCATTGGCGGTTCAATTTTCAAGCGCAAGATATTTTCAGATTCCCCTCTGATCATCGCCAAAACTCTATGCGATGGAGCCCGCATGGCCGGTTCACTCCACTCGAAATAGTCCTGATATTTAGTGCCGACCTCTTCCTGACCGAAAATAACTCTTGAGCTAATAGTTCCCTCATTGATAAACAATTCTCTGATTTTAGCCCGAGCCCCGGCATCTTCGTTGATCCATTCAGCCATAATATCTCTTGCCCCGGCTAAGGCATCATCGGTGGTATTAACTTCCTTTTCAGGATTTATGAATGCTTCAGCCTCTTTGACCGGATCAATATTATTTTGCTCAAAAATTAATTCAGCCAAAGGTTCCAGTCCTTTTTCACGGGCTATTGTGGCACGAGTTCGTTTTTTTGGCTTGAAAGGGAGATAGATATCTTCAAGAACAGCCATATTTGAAGCATTATTAATTTTATTCTTCAGGTCGTCGGTCAGAAGATTCCGTTCTTCGAGAGAATTGAGAATCACTTCCCGGCGTTTATCCAAATCTCTTAATTGCTTTATCCGGTCGCGGATATTTATGATAACCACTTCATCCAGGCTTCCGGTTGCTTCTTTACGGTAACGGGCAATAAAAGGGATCGTTGCTTCTTCATCTAAAAGTGTTATTGTGGCAGAAACCTGATAGGGTTTTATTTGAAGTTCGGACGATATCGAATTTACATGCACGCTGTTCAATTTCACCTCTGTTGTTATTGCCACCGTACAATATCAAGTATTTTTGAAAAAATCAAGGCTATTAAAATCTTTTCTTCAGCTTAAGATATTGGACAATTTAGTCTTAGATGCTTTTATTAGCCTAATATTAGTAAAATATGATATTTTGATTAATTAATTGAATCAAAGTGACAAATAATATCAGAAAGTGACTTGACAAAGTTTCAACAATTTTTATATTAGATGAAACCTTTTAGATAGAAAGTACGTCAACAATAAGATGAGATTTCTTAGCCGTTAAAAATTGGAGATTATTCTTTAATGATTAAAATCAGAAGAATGAATAATTGCGCACCGCAAGGTGGTGTATTAGCGGTGGGAGGAGTCCGTCTTAGAATGTAGATGAATTTACATATAAGCTCCTAACCCGCCGCAACTTAATAAGTTTCGGCGGGTTTTTTTTGACCATGAAAAAGTAGTGATTTTTAAAGGATTATAAGAGGATAAAAATGAGTTCGGATTTATACATTAATGAAAAAATTACCAAAGAAGAAAAAGATATAAGCGTTTTCGATGCTTTCAAACGATTAACTCCGTTTCTAAAAGAACATCAATGGCGGCTGGTCTTCTGCTTGGGACTTTTGATTATGGTAACAATTTTATCATTAACCTGGCCCTGGCTGTTGAAAATGGCTATCGATGGTCCTCTGAAAGAAGTTGCCAGTGAATCTGCCATAGACAGCGCTTTTACAACTATTTTAAAGATTGGTCTGACGGTGGCTCTGATTCAGATTGTCACGATTGTTCTGCAGTATGTCCAAAGGGTAAAACTGGAAATAATCGGACAGGATATTATGCTCAAACTCAAGCAGAAGCTGTTTGATCATATGTTATCCCTTGATGTCCCATTTTTTGACAAACACCCGGTGGGAAGGCTGATGGCGCGCATAGAATCCGATACCGAGTCGCTTCGGATGCTATTTACAAACACGGTCGTATTAATTTTAGGCGATCTGGTGCTGATGACTGGAATTTATATCATCATGTTCTATTTTCACTGGAAACTGGCCCTTATTCTGGTTTTGTTTCTTCCGGTATTGATAATTCTGGTATGGATATTTCATAGGTTTACGACTCATAGATTTCTGGAAGTGCGCAAGCGGATGGCCGAGGTAACGGCAACCCTGACTGAATTTCTGCACGGTATGTCCATTGTACAGATTTTCCATCGCGGTAAATACGCCCGTGAACGGGTATATCGCGTTAACGAGCGCAAATTCAGCGAGGATGCTTATGTCAATATAGCAGTCTGTATCTTTTTTAATCTGCTCTTCTATTTTGAGTGGGTTAAGATCGGTCTGATATTGATGGCCGGAGCATTCTGGGATATTTCCGCCGGCACGGTGGTTATGTTTATAATCCTGATTTGGAAAGAATTCGATCCTATCGGCCGGACTGCTGAACAATTAGGCGTTTTCCAGAAAGGCATTGCCGGGGGACGACGTCTTTTTGCGATATTAGCAATCAAACCCCAGGTTCTGGATCCGGTGTCGCCTGTCGCATGGAATGGTTTGAAAAATGGGATAAAATTCGAGAATGTCTGGTTTTCATATACTGATGATGAAAACTGGATTTTAAAAGATGTCTCTTTTGAAATTCCGATCGGCAAAAGGATCGCATTGGCCGGCGTGACCGGCGGCGGTAAATCGACGGTGATATCATTATTGTTAAGACTGTATGATCCCCAGAAAGGGCGGATAACGGTTGATGGCATCGATATCAAAAATATTTCCAAAGCCGATTTGCGCCGCAAGTTTGGATTGGTGCTTCAGGACATAATCCTCTTTCCGGGAGATATAATCTCCAATATTGGATTGGAATCGGAAGAGATAACAGAGAACAAAATTATCGATGCCTGCCGGGTTGTTGCTGTTGAACCGGTGATAAAAAAGCTGCCTGAAGGATATAAGACAGAAATATCCGAGAAGGGAAGCAATTTCAGCCGGGGAGAAAGACAGCTATTATCCTTTGCCCGGGCTTTGGCGATTGATCCCGATGTGCTGATTCTTGATGAGGCTACCAGTTCGGTTGATCCCGAAACGGAACGAACAATTCAGTCGTCGTTGAAGATTCTGATGGTTAATAGAACCTCGCTGATTATAGCTCATCGGCTGTCAACTATTTTGGATGTCGACCGGATACTGGTCATAAAACAAGGTGAGATTATTGAGCAGGGAACGCATGTGGAATTACTACTGCAGGACGGCTATTATTCCAAGCTGTTCCATCTGCAATTTAAAAATAAAAACGGAGCAGTTTCTAATGCTGGATAAAATAAAATGGTTTTGGAAGTATTATCGCGATTACCCCGGGGTGCTGGCGATCCTGCTTATACTAACGCCGATACAGGTGGCTCTGCAGGTGACAATTCCGCGGTTGATCGGCTCGACTATAAATGTTCTTGAAACGGGTGAAGCTGAATCATTCTGGTTAACCGACTGGCTGGGAAATCTGGCCGACAGGTTTGATATGAATGTGATTTTTTCATATGGGATCGGCTTTATCATTCTTGGTTTTGTGTCGCATGTGCTTTATGCTTATTTTCAGTCCTGGCGGGCATGGATGAACCTGAAAATGGAATGGCTTTTTCGCCAGGGAGCCTTTGATAATATCACCGGTAAAGGACCGGACTTTTTTAATAAATTCCGGAGCGGCGATCTTATTACGCGCATGACCGATGATGTCGCCGAAAAACTTTCATGGTTCGCCTGTTCGGGTATTTTTCGCTTATATGAAGCAACTTTGGCCGTTGTCTTTATCGTTATCATGATGACGACAATTGATCCGGTTCTGACTCTATGGACGGCCGGACCTCTGCCGCTGCTGATTATTATATTTTTTATCAGCTCATCGCTGCTGGATAAACGTTATGACCAGCTTCAGAAGCGGATATCGGATTTTAATGATATCATGGAATCATGCTTTTCCGGTATCAGAGTGGTTAAGGCCTATGTTCGCGAGAAGGCTCAGATGAAGAAATTTAACGAGTCCGCCCAGGAACGAAGGAAAGCAGAAATTTCGGCAGTCAAGGTGACAAGTTTTATCGACTCGCTTTACCACTATATCTGGCAATTCGGCGTGGTCATCGTCCTTGTTGCCGGTGGATACCGAGTATTGTATTCCGAATTGTCTTTGGGACAGTTGGCTACTTTTATTTACTATGTCACCTGGCTGGTTTTCCCGATGTTTGATATTGGGCAGTTTTTGGTGAAGTCGCGGCAGTCGGCTGTTTCTATCAATCGCCTGCTGGAGCTTGAGAAAGTTCCCCCGATGGTTGAGGACAATGGCGCCCATAGCAATGGTGAATTACAGGGGAGCATTAAATATGATCAGGTCATGTTTAAGTTCCCGGATTCGGAGAGAAGTATTATTGATAATATCTCTTTTGAAATCAAAGCGGGTCAGACGGTGGCTTTTGTCGGACGGGTTGGTTCGGGTAAAAGCTGGCTGGTAAATATGCTGCCCCGTCTGGTTGATCCGACCGGCGGGACTATAAAACTGGATGACCGCGAACTTCAACAGTTTACCCTGTCTGATCTCCGACGGAATATTGGTTATGTGCCACAGGAGCCGGTCCTGTTTAGTGATACGATAAAAAATAATATCGTATTCGGTCGGGAGAGTATCTCTGAATCGCTGATTGATTGGGCAATTGAAGTCTCCCAGTTCACCGATGATTTGAAATCGTTCCCGAAAGGATTGGACACTCCAATAGGTACGCGCGGAGTGTCAATCTCGGGTGGTCAGAAACAGCGTCTGGCTCTGGCAAGAGCTCTGGTTGGCAAACCCAAAGTGTTGATTCTCGATGACTGCACCTCGGCGCTGGATTCCAAAACCGAAGCGGCTCTCTGGGGTCGGCTGCATGAAGTCATGCCGGAGATGACGGCGATACTTATCACCCACCGTCCTGATACGCTGGAACGGGCTGATAATATTTTTGTGATGGAGAATGGTAAAATCATCGAATCCGGCACGCACAGCGTGTTAATTAGTAAAGAGAGTTTGTACGCGAAAATTTACCGCCGCTACCAACTCGAACAAGCGGTGACGGGATAATAGATATTTTTGTTTTGAAAAGTTGATATTTAATTGTAGGGGCACAGCATGTCGTTCCCCTACAAGATTATTCTTGATTAGGTCAGGAGGCCTGTCTTCCTGACTTATTGATATTAATCTTCATGAAATAGAGCAGAACCATTTATCGGTTCTGCCTTTTATATAAGTTCATTTAAACTCTCAATAATATAATTTGCCTGGTCTTTACGTTTAACAATCAAATCAGGCCAGAGTCTCTTTATAATTCCCGTCATCATAACGGTGGTCATTCCAAGTTCTCTTGCACCTACTAATTCATTGGATCCGCCATCCCCAACAAAAACAGTTTCAGACGCCTTTACATTTAATTGATGCAAACCTAATTTATAAATTTCATGTTGCGGTTTGACAAATCCAACCTGACAGGAAAAGATGGTACAATCAAATATTGAGGCAAGTGGAGATTCATCCCACGAATGAATTTCCAGATAATCGGCATTGCTTATCAAACTGAGTTTTTTGCCTGAATCTTTAAGCAATTGTAAAGCTGTTATGTTTTCTTCTGATATGTTAACTATTGCTTCTCTCATGCCCTGTAAACGATTCTCCGTCGCTTCTTTGATTTTATCATAGGGGATATTGGGATCAATGGCATGGGCCAGACTTTCAATAATAATGAAGGGATCTTTGATACGACCTAAAAGACGATCCGGTGATTTCTCAACAAGTTGTCTGGTCCACTGTTCGTGCGTGATCCCTAATATATTAGCCGACCATGGTCGTCCGGACTGATCAAAACTTGTCAGAGTGTGAAACAGGTCGAAGATGACTGCCTTTTTGTTTTTTAGTAGTTTCAATAATTCCATAATTGGATTGTGGCAAGTCTTGGCTGCAAAGCAGTGTGACCCGACAGAATAGATTATTATCCTTTATTCCAACTTAAAAATCGAATTGATTTTGTACTCGTAAATATCAAACTCCCACTCCGTCAACCCCGGATATGTGAATTTTTGTTTATGTTCATAAAGTTTAGTGAAAGTTGAGTCGTTTAAAAATTCAGCAGTAGGATCAGAGGGGGAGATAATCAACCATTCCGGTTTTTGATCTAATATCAGGTCAAGATAATTACCTTCACGATTATATGGAACAGCCTCTTCTGAGACCAATCCGACTCGGTCTAAAATTTTATGATTACTGTAATAACCGATATAGCCAATATCTTCGGTGCAGACGACATCTTTTGCCTTTGCATACTTCACTAAGTAACTAACAATATCATTGTGAATCGTGTGGAGAATATTCCACTCGTTTTGATAATTCTTCACATTAGGATAATTTGCCAGCAGTAAAGCGGCAACTATGCAGGTTCCTATGAAAATTCTACTTTGTTTTGTCGAGAGTTCAATTGACTTGAATTTTTCGAGTAAAAATAATAATGTCGCTGACGCAAAGAGAATATAAATC
>CAYPUP010000113.1:0-6866 GCA_964413795.1 uncultured Ignavibacteriales bacterium | reverse complement strand
AAAACTTAAACGTCAGAAAATAGAACAGGAAATGGCTATTGCCCGCCAGATTCAGGAAACAATTCTTCCCCAGGATCTGGACAGTATTACCGGGTCAAGAATTGGCGCTATTTATAAACCGGCCCAGGAAGTTGGAGGAGATTTTTATCAGACTCATATAATTGATAATTCTAAATTTCTGGTTGTATTGGGAGATGTTTCCAATAAAGGTGTTCCGGCGGCTCTGGTAATGTCAGCCGCTTCGGGTATTATCAAGTCTTTAATAATATCACAGCCGAATATTCCGGTAAACGAACTGGCGGCAAAACTTAATGATCTGTTATCCAATGAAATTATTAAAGATAAAGAGATGTTTGTTACCCTCTTTTTTGCCAAATTCGATCTTGAACATCACCGACTGACTTATTGTAATGGTGGACATATCCCAGGTTTGTTCTGGGACAATAATAAAAAGATTGTATGTGAATTGCCCGAAGGGGGACCGATTGTCGGACAATTTTCCGGAGTTGAATTCCAAAAAGGGGAAAGAGCTCTTCAGAAAGGGGATAAGCTGTTTTTATTTACCGACGGCCTGACTGAAGCTGAAGATTCCAAAGGTAATTTGCTGGGAAGAGAAAGAGTTGAACAACTCTTTGCCGATGAAATAGACCGCGATCCCCAGGATTTTTGTGTTAATGTCAAAAAATGGGTAGATGAATATACTCGTGGATCTTCGGAAGATTCTCATGATGATTTTACTATTCTGCAGGTAGGAATATAAAATGTCAGCTTATTCTCATACATATTATTCTATCCCGGAATCTGAAGATATGATGCTGGATAATATTGAGGAGATCCTGCTTAAGCATAATATTGATGACGATTTGAGTCATGCAATCAAACTTTCTGTATCCGAGGGATTTACCAATGCCATGGTTCATGGAAATATAAATACTCCCCATAAAAAGATAATCATTGAAGTTGAAATAAACCAGGAAAGCATACGGGTTGATATCCTTGATGAAGGCCAAAAAGGGATTGAAAAAATAAAAAATCGTAAAGCTCCGGGACTATTAGCAGAAAAGGGGCGGGGGATCAATCTTATTCACCATTATGCTAAAAAGGTCTTTTTTGAAGAAATAGGCTCGGGGGGGCTTAAAGTTACAATGATATTCGACCGAAAGATAGAGAAGAAAGAAAATATACTCAGATAGATAATTGGAGGAAATGATGGAAATCAGAGTACGAGAAGGCGGCAGTATCTGTATTCTTAATTTAGAAGGCAGGTTTGACTTGGCCAGCGGAACTGCTTTAAAAGAAAAAGTAAAAGAAATGTTCAATAAAAACAAAACCTCTATCCATTTGAATCTGGAAAAGGTTGAATTTATTAACAGTTCCGGTCTGGGAACATTGGTTTCCCTGATGAAAGAAGCACGGATTCGCAAAGGTCGTTTAACTCTTTCAAATCTGGCTAGCTATGTTCAGGAAATTTTTGAAATAACTCAACTTTCCCATATTTTTGAGCTGTTTCCGACCGAAGATGAAGCTTTGAATTCTTATAACTCAGTTTCTGTCTCTTAGAATGACACTTCATCAATGAAGTAGCTTTGTTAACGCTGTTTGGTTATAAATGTGCTGCATTAAGGAGTATGAGATGCCCGAAAATTCCATTCTGATTGTCGATGATGAGCTTCTGATTCGTGACTTGCTTTATGATTTTTTTGTCAATCAGGGTTGGCAGCCTTCGATGGCTGAAAATGGCCGGAAGGCTCTGGCTATATTGGAAAAGGACAGAGTCGACCTGGTATTGACTGATATCAGAATGCCGGAAATGGACGGTCTTGAACTTACTTCTGAAATGAGACAACTATATCCCGATATTCCTGTCATTATAATGACAGCTTATCCTACGGTTGAGTCAGCGGTTGAGGCTTTAAGAAATAAAGTCTCTGATTATATCACCAAACCTTTCAATATTAATCAGCTCTATAAATCAGTCATGGCTCAACTGGAAACAAAAAAGCGGAAAAAACAAGAGTAAAATACCATGTTTTTTTGGGTAGTGATACCCGGGTGAGGGGAAAAGTTGACTTAACATCACGAGGCATTTTGTGGCAGACTTGCGAATTTTAACAGTCGATGATAACCCGACCATGAGGCGAATTATACTTAATACCTTAAGGCGTGTCGGTTATAGTGATATTATTGAAGCCTCAAACGGTAAAGATGCTATGGCAAAGTTACAAGTTGAAAAAATAGACTTTGTCATTACCGACTGGGATATGCCGGAGATGGATGGCATCGAATTAGTGTCCAACATAAGAAAATCAGATGAATTCAAATCATTACCAGTAATAATGATCTCTACCCGGTCGGTCAAAGAAGATATTATCGAAGCCCTTAAAACCGGTGTAAACAGCTACATCGTTAAGCCATTTACTCCTGATACCCTCAAAGAAAAAATTAATCAAATTATCAGTAATTAAGTATTAGCCCCTCACGTATTTAAATAATATTATCTAATTTTTTTGTTGAAATCAAAACCTGTCAGACATATTGTTTTTTATTGTTTGGAATGGAGTATGTCATGGATGACCGTAAAAACAGTGTTTTGGGTATCGGTACAGATGCGGATGACGTCTCAAAATTTGCAGATTCATACGCTTCATTTACTCGAGTCATAAATGCGCTGCAGAGAAAATATATTGAACTGGAAGAGGATTTTTCATCCCAGAATAAAGAATTAGCCAGCGCCAATAGCAGGCTTGTCGAACTGGCTGAAAAAAACCTGACTGCTACGGAATTTCTTAACGGTATTCTCAGCTCAACTTCAGCCGGTGTTATCGCAGTGGATAAAGAGGGAATAGTAACTCATTTTAATGAAGCTGCCTCCAGAATCCTGAATTTATCTTCTAAAAAAGTCTACAACAGTCATTATAACAGCTTGATTCCTGTTGGAATTCCAGAAAATGCAAATGCTCTCAGTTCCCTTAAAAAAAATAAAACGGTTGATTCTATCGAGAGAAAACTGGAAATGGCTGATGGAACAACAAGAAGCGTCTCCGTTTCGACCGCAATATTACGTAATAATGATGGAAAAGCTTTAGGTGCGGTGGAAGTTTTTCAGGATCTGACTCATATAAAAAAAATGGAACAGGAACTGGCTCGTCTAAACACTCTGGCTATGCTTGGTGAAATGGCGGCAACGGTTGCCCATGAAGTACGCAATCCTCTTGCCGGCATTGCCGGATTTGCGGCTTTGTTACAAAAAGATCTCGAAAAAACTGACCCCAGGTACAGGCTCGTTGAAAATATTATCAGAGGTGTTGATACTCTCAACGAAACGGTGACAACCCTGCTCAATTACTCCCGGTCCGAGGAATTAAACAAAACTAACATTGATCTGGATAAATTTATTACATCAATTATAAACCAATTTAAAAATGAATGTTCGGACATGGTGGCTAAAACCGGCATTACTTATAACGCTATCAGCAAACACCACGATAAATCAGTTAATATCTCTGTTGATCCGGTACTTTTTAGACAGGTACTGTTTAATCTTTTTGCCAATGCCATAAATTCTTTCAAAGGAAACGGCAAGCTGATCATTTCATCAAAGATTATTGCCCGGGAAGACATTAAAAAATATCTGGCTGATCGAGTACTTTTTGGTTCTGATGAAACAGTACTCGAAATTTCAGTCGCTGACAATGGTCCGGGGATTCCGGAAGAGAATATTGAAAAGATTTTTACACCCTTTTTTACGACGCGCAGCAATGGCAACGGGCTGGGATTAGCGGTTGCCTGGAAAATTTTAAAGGCGCATGGGGGAGATATAATTGCGGAGAACAACATGGAAAGAGGGGCTACTTTCCGAATGTTTATACCTGTTAAACTGGATGCCATATCCATGGAGCGTTAAGGATGAAGTACTCGGTATTAGTTGTTGATGATGATCCTTTGGTAAATGAAATGATGGTGGAAACTATTAAGCGGCTTAACTATGATGTTAAGTCGGTCTTCTCCGGCGAAGAGGCTACCGCCGTTCTTAATGAGAGGACTTACGATATCGTTTTGACCGATCTCAAAATGGATGAAATCAGCGGAATAGATTTACTCAGGAAAATTAAACAGAATAATTCCGAGACTGTAGTTGTCTTGATGACTGCTTTTGGCACCATTGAACATGCCGTTAAGGCGATTAAATTCGGCGCTTATGATTTCTTGATTAAACCGGTTATTCCTGATACTATCGAACATATCCTTAATCGTATTTCTGAAATCTTGAGCTTACGCCTGCAAAACAGCTTAATGAAAACCGACCTGGAGCATAAATTTCAGAATATTATCGGCAAATCAAAGGTCATGAAAGAAATCTTCGACCTTATTCAGTCCGTTGCCAAAGCCCGTTCGACGATTATGATTACCGGTGATTCCGGAACAGGAAAGGAGCTGGTGGCACGGGCAATCCATTATAGCTCTGATCGCAGAGAGATGCCCTTTGTTACTCTGAACTGCGCGGCCCTGCCTGAAAATCTGGTCGAAACAGAATTATTTGGCCATGAAAAAGGAGCCTTTACTGATGCTAAAAAAACCCACAGGGGAAAATTTGAATTAGCCGATGGTGGAACGCTGCTTCTTGATGAAATATCCGAAATGCCATATAATCTTCAGTCAAAATTATTAAGAGTAATTCAGGAAAGAGAGTTTGAACGGGTCGGCTCCGGAACGCCTATTTCGGTTGATGTCAGAATTATTGCCACATCAAATCGTAATTTAAAAGAATTTATTGCCAAAGGAAAATTCCGTGAGGATCTGTTTTACCGCCTGAACGTGATTCCGATCCATATGACGCCGCTGGAAGATCGAAAAGAAGATATCAAGCTGCTCGTTGATCATTTTATTCATAAATTCAATGTCGAAAATAACCGAAATGTAGTCGGAATCGACCAGTCAGCCTTTAATTTATTACTAAATTATCACTGGCCCGGCAATGTCCGCGAACTGGAAAATGTTATAGAAAGAGCTGTCGTTACAGGGAATTCCGATACTTTAACTGAGGATGATTTCCCCATCGAGTTAGCTCTGGGCAGGGTTGGTGAAAATGTTCCAAACCTGAAAATCCCGATGAAATTGGAAGAAGGCTCAAAATACCTGATCCTGAAAACTCTTGAAAAATATAATGGAAATAAGACCAGAGCCGCCGAAGCTTTGGGAGTTTCAGCCCGAACAATCAGGAATAAACTGATGGAATATGGGCTGGCTGAGAAAACTTAGCCAATTTTTCCTTCACATTTCTACGATAATGCCGATAACATAATTGATATTTTGATTGTGGTACAATTGTTTTAAACATCAATTATGTAGTGCATTAGCTTATGGATTTAGCGACAATTTTCGGACTCTTAATAGCTGTTGGCGCTGTCGGCGGTTCATATTTTCTTGAGGGTGGTAATTTCGAAGCTATCTTCCTGACCGCTCCAATGTTGATAGTAATCGGCGGAACATTTGGAGCAACGACCATTACGACTTCAATCGATACTGTTCTTCAAATTCCTCATTATCTGAAAGTTGCGACTCAAAACAGTACTCTCCCGCTAACACAGACTATTGACCATTTGGTTATGCTGGCGGAAAAATCACGCCGTGAGGGAATTTTAAGTCTGGAAAATAGTTATAAAAAAATCCAACATCCGTTTTATAAAAAAGCAATCAGGTTATTAATTGACGGGACCGATTTTGATACCCTCAAAGATATTCTTGAGACAGAGATGGTCTCAGCCGAAGAACGCCATAAAAGAGGGATAACCTTTTTCAGAAAAGCAGGCGGTTTTGCGCCAACTATGGGTATTCTTGGTACGGTTCTCGGATTAATCCATACCCTGAGCAACACCTCCGATGCTTCCAAAATGGCTGGCCATATTGCGGCTGCCTTCATCGCTACTCTTTGGGGAGTTGGCTTGGCAAATCTTCTTTTACTGCCATTATCAGATAAACTTAGAATGCGCCACGAAGAAGAGATGGTTCATCTGGAATTGATCACCGAGGGAGTTCTCGCTCTGCAATCCGGAGAAAATCCGCGCTATATCCGCACCAGACTTTTATCGTTTATTGCCCCGCACCACCGCCGCAACGAGGAATAAGCCATGCCTCGTGTTCGCAAAGACAAAAAAAAAGATGAAGATCAGGAAAATTTAGAACGCTGGCTTTTAACTTATGCCGATCTTATTACATTGCTTCTGGCTTTTTTTGTTGTCATGTACTCCATGTCCCAGATTGATGCCAAACGGTTCGGAGAGATGACGGAATCATTGCATGGTATCCTTCAGGGAGGGGACAACGTGTTAGAACCTGATGAAGTGAAGCAAAATAATGAAGGTCATGGCGTTTTAAAACTTGGCAATCTTCAGATGCTTCAAAAGGCTATCGAAGGAAAATCAGAAGAACGTAAAAAGTTGCAGGACGTCAAAACAGAAATCACCGAACGGGGTTTGGTGATTCATATTGTAGAACGGGCGTTATTCAAAGAGGGATCGGCAACCCTTCAGGGAAATTCATGGGAGGTGCTCGATCTTATTTATGATGAAATAGACAGCATCCCCAACCATATCCGAATTGAAGGGCACACCGATGACCGCCCTATAATGACAGATAAGTTTCCCAGCAATTGGGAATTATCCGCCGCCAGAGCGACTGAAGTAGTACGATATTTTGTAAATGAATATAATTTTTCGCCTGATCGTATTTCAGCTTTAGGGTACGGGGAATATCGCCCCATTCAACCAAATAACTCAATTGAAAACAGGGCTCAAAACAGAAGAGTAGATATTGTAATCTTGACCATGGAACTCTCCTTACAAGAACCATCATCACAATTGTTAGCT
>CAYPUP010000112.1:0-6949 GCA_964413795.1 uncultured Ignavibacteriales bacterium | reverse complement strand
AGCCAATCGGTAAATTGAACCAGAATTACAATGACTTTGACAGTGTCAATTGCCTGAACTCCGAGAGCTAAATTTTCTGCTGCTTTCTTCTTATCGAAAACCGAATGTTCAACCGGAGAACAGCCACCGAGAGCCTTAAAGTTTTTCCAATTGTTTATTTTCTCTTCAAGTACGCCATCTGCTTTCCATTTTTCAATAGCCTCTTTGGTTGGAGCTACTGGCCATACTGAGGCGGAAAGCAAAAGAGTAAAAAGTATGATAAAAATCAGGGTGAAATTCTTTTTCGCGGTCATTGCTATAATATCCTTCCCATAACGGTTCATTTCAACAAACTATTGACGCATTAAGATATAATATAATCTACCGGAGGAGTAACATTTTTTTAGTTTGTGAATTAAATTCTGTGCTCAATTTATAGAAATATACTCCGGAACTTACCTGATCATAATTATCATTAGTGGCATCCCACTCAAAATTATGTACCCCCGGAGATAATTGCCCGCTATGAAGAGTCTTAACAGCCTGTCCTAAAACATTGAATACTTCAAGCCTGACATCCGATGCCATCTCAAGATTAAAAGCGATATTGGTAGTTGGATTAAATGGATTCGGATAATTCTGCATCAGATAGAAACTTTCGGGAAGATTATTATCGGTCAGATTATCATCAATATCAGTAGCAAAATTGTACATATTTTTCGCATTGTTGGCATTAGTTAAAAGACCTTCTAACGAATAACTGCCCACAAAAGCAATCGCAACTTCGACCGAGTCGCCGGGAGCTATGCTTAGAGGACCGGTACTAACCATAAATAACCAGTCAGAAGCAGTATTTGATTCAATAGCATCAGGGATACCTGAAATCAAGCCAAATAATTGGCTATTATCAAAACCGGTTTTACCTGTTTTATTTTCAATCGCCTTAAAACCGGTAATATTTTTTAACCCCACGACACCGGCCAGAGGATCTGTACCGTTATACTGGTAAATCATATCCAGATCATTCTGCAAGGCAACATTGTCCGGGGTGCTGCCAAGATCAAAATCAACCAACAATCCGAAATGGAATTCATTGAGGTCGCTCAGTGAATTATTTTTAAGATAATATTTGATTATTATTAGACCATTGTCATCCATATTAGGAAAACTTATAGTCTCCTGGCTTATTTCTATTGGAACCGATGCAGCCAGTCCGGGATCGGAAAAAGTGGCTGATCGATGCGATCCATTATCCTGGCCAATCCAATCCGAAGAAAGATTTACAACAGGCAGGAAATCAGATATTGCATACTGGCCAAGGCTGCCACGAACTGATTTTGACATGTGGGAAGCATCCGTGCCCATAACTATGCCCGCCTCATAGAGCAGATTCTCACTGCCGTTAACCCGGTATCCGTGGCCATTGATATTATAAATCGATCCGCTTCCAAGACCATATTGCCCAAAATCTGATACGGTCATTTCTATCTGCGAAGTCAAATGTGTAGCAAAAGTTCCGGAAGGTTCCAGACCAATTGTTATCCTAAATTCAAGAGTATCGGTTAACCCGCCGCTTAAGGGTGTAAGCATCAGTTGGAAATTAATTTTCTGGCCGTTATAAAAATTGTCACTGATATAAACTGAAAAAGGCAGAAGGTTGGTAGTGGTAGAATCCAGCGAGCTAAGGATAAACGAAGCCTGTGCAGAAGTAATTGATACGCCTGATACCGGGGTCATAATTTTACCGATTATCGATCCCGTCATACCTCTTGGATGCCCAATTGTCAGGAAAATATCAAATTCTTCACCCGGTGAAGCTATTCCATCATCATTTATTCTTACATTTACCATTTCAAAAGCATAACCATCGGGAGCCGGGAGGTAATTCAAAAGCTGCGAAGCATCAACCAGTCCATGCCCGTAAGAGTTATCTTCACCCGGATCACCAAGATCAATCGCCGAGAGAATCAGTGCATTTTTTATTTCAGCAACAGTAGCATCCGGATTGTATTCACGCATCAAAGCTACCAAACCTGCTATAAACGGCGCCGACATTGAAGTACCGCTCATCAATTTATAACCGCCGTTTTTATCGGCTGAATAAATGCTCACTCCGGGAGCTACAACTTCCGGTTTAATGCTATTGGCGTCGCAAGATGAAGGACCTCTGCTTGAGAATCCGGCAATAGTTGAAGTATTGTCAACCGCACCTACGGAAAAAGAGGTCAGTGGAGACAAAGCCATATCAGCCGGATTGCGGATTGTTGTCGGATTGGGGCCTTCATTACCGGCTGCAAATATTGCCACCACCCCGGCAGCTTCAACATTTTGAATTGCCAGAGCAAAAGTTTCGTCACAGGGAGTGAATAAGCCTTTGGGGATTCCCCAACTGTTAAGGATTACATCCGGAACATCATCAGTCGTTGATGTATCGCCATCGGGATTTAACGCCCATTCAAAAGCATCAAGGATATCAGAGATAGTAGTGTTCAGATCACGCCCCTGGTCGATAACACCGGCTGAAATCCACTCAGCATCGGGAGCCACGCCGATTGTGTCAGATCCATCAGAACCAATCATAACACCCATCGTATGAGTACCATGTCCAACCGCATCTACAGGAATCTGATCAGGATTTACTTTAGAGAACCAGCAGGCATTTAAAACGGCATGATTACCGCGCCATTTTGATGAAAGAGCCGGATGATCCTGTTCTACTCCGGTATCAAAAGAACAAACCAAACGACCTTTGCCAGTAAAACCGGCTTGCCATAACGACGGAACATTTAACATATTTAATTGCTGCGGAACTGAGGTAGTCATAACGGGGGCGCTTTTTTCTTCAACTGGAGTATCAAAGTTAATATGAGCATTTTCAACCACTAACTGCATGTCATTGAATTCAGTTAAAGATTCCAGACGAGAGATGGGCAGACTGGCTGTAAAGGCTGGTACTATCCAGTGTTTTTTAACAGGTGTAGATGAATTATTATTTAAAAAGCGTTCAATAATACCGGCATTTATTGATTCATAACTTTTCAAAGTATTGGTGACATTTTTGATAAGTTGACCTCTGGGAATTTTTTCTCCTCTGGAGATCGAATTGACTTCATTGGATAATTCATTTCCATCAAGAAAAATCACTACTTCTATTACACTATCAGGATTATTATATTGTTTGTCGGAGACCAATTTATCCAAACCAGGCGATAATACCGGCGACATAGCCTGTACCTGAGTTGAGGTTAAGATGACTAAAGTCAGGATAATTAAGGTGAAGATATAAATTTTGATATGCTTCATCAAGTCTCCTTGTTAATATGAAATACAATGAAGCAAAGGTTGTGCCGTAGATATGTTTGAATGTTTCAATATAAAACAGTGCATCAATGTGCACAAAGGGATGTATTTTTCATGTTATCATATTAGATATCAATAAGTTATAAAACAATATTAGAGCCTCGTTGATTGAGAAATTTTTTCTCACATGGAAGAAAAGATGCATAGGTGATTAATTTTGCATATATTTAGCATTCTTAGGGTAATTTTTATTCGTTAGTAATGCTTATTTATGCTTATATTGTTATGATGATTGCAGATAAGTTTGATAACATGAAGATTAATAAAACTTTATGCCTGATTCTCTTATTGGCTTTTTGTTTTAGAATTATATATCTGATATTCTATCATTCAATCCCAGAGTGGAACCAGCTTACTGTTGACAACTACTACCATTTTAATTGGGCAGTCAATCTTGCTGATGGTAATATTTGCGGAGACACAACTTATTTCAGGGCTCCCTTTTATGTCTATTGCCTTGGATTTCTATATGCAATATTTGGCGTTTCTCTATGGATTAGTCGTTTATTTGGATTAATTATTGGAATTTTTTCAATACTGCTGACATATTTAATTGGGAAAAAGTTATTTGATCATAAGACCGGACTGCTGGCAGCAGCTATACAGGCAGTATATCCGGTATCTCTTTACTTCGAGTCCGAGCTTTTGCTGGACCCTCTTTTTATGCTTCTTTTACAATTGACTCTTTACCGATTGCTTTTATGGATTGATAATAAAACTTATAAAAATGCAAGTTTAACCGGGATATTTATGGGGTTGGCAGCTCTAACCAGGCCAACAATTCTTATCTGGGCAGCACTACTGCTCCTGTTAATTCTATTTTACAGAAGACAGATAACTAATTGGTATAAACAGATTCTCTTTTTCGTTTTTGCCCTGCTTATATTAATTGCTCCTATAACGATTCGGAACCTGATCATTGCACAGGATCCGGTATTAATCTCATCACAGGGCGGAATAAATTTCTATATCGGTAATAACCCGGATGCTGACGGAGTTTCGGCAATTATGCCGGAGCCAATGGGACATAATTGGCAAATTTCACAGATTAGCCATATTGCTGAGAACGAAACAGGAAAAGAATTATCTTCGGGAGAGATTTCATCATTCTGGCTTAAAAAAGGATTGGAATGGGCAATCGATAATCCCGGTGAATTTATAAGGTTATATCTGAAGAAGGTATATTTCAACATTTCGAATCGGGAAATTTCCAATAACCGCGACCTTGATCGTTTCTTTAATAACTTACCACTTTTAAAGTACAATCCGGTATCATTCGGTATTTTATTCTCTCTTTCCATTGCAGCTTTACTTCTTTTATGGAGGAAGAACATACTCGTCAGATTATTATTGGCGCTACTTTTAGCATATTTATTTGCCGGATCCCTCTTCTTTTTTAATAGTCGCTTCCGGCTTCCGCTACTCCCGATCTATTTTATATTATCTGCATCCGGGTTAATAACGATACTCAGGTTTTTTAAAGATAGTGTTTCAAAATTAGTTATTCCATTAGTAGTCTTACTAATATCATTTTTGCTTTCAATTTACCCGATTGTTTCTTTACCAGCCGGAAATTCACCCCAGGCATTAATGTCCAAAGGAAATTACTATTTTGCCCAGCAGGATTATGAAATATCTCTGAGATATAACCATGAGGCATTTCTTGTAGATTCTCTTTTTCCTGAGGTTAATTTAAACCTTGGGAATTCTTATCTGAAAACGGGCAACATTGATTCAGCTTATTATTTTTTCGAACGTGAAACAGAATATCACCCCGATCGATATAAAGCTTACATCAATTTGGCAACTTTAAAATACTTAGATCATAATTATCAGGAGTCTTTGTCGCTTATTAGAATTGCTTTAAAATATAATCCAAACGATTTGACAGCCAATCAAGTTCTTCTGCGCGCCACATTCGCCAACGATTCAATTGATAATGAAACCTGCTCTCTTACTGCTCTGGAATCAATAGAATTAACAGGCGATGATATCTATCTACTAAATGAAATTGGTATCCTGATGGCAAACCGGGGTATGTTATCAAGTGCGGAAGAAATTCTCAATAAAGCATTACTTTCCCATCCTCCTCCAATCGAGACCGACGATGAAGCTTTTAAACCATCATTTAGAAACAGTTTCGACAATATGAGAAGACAAAAAGCATATTCTCATTTCCAACTTGGATATATAAAAGGTCTGCAAAATAGTTATGGAGAGTCAATAAGACACAGCCTTGAAGCTATCAATCTGGATTCAACTCTTTCAGAGGCTTATGTCAATCTGATAAGCGGATACATAGCAATCAACGAAAGCGCAGCTGCGGATACGGTTTTAAATCATGCTTTAATATTGTTCCCTAATTCATCTTCTCTACTGAAATTAAAATATCTGATTTATAATCAATAAAAAAGGGACTGAGTAATCAGTCCCTTTTATTCATATAAAGATATAAAATTACTTTTCAAATTCGCTGGGATGCTTGCCATTAGGATCCCAGGGCCATAGTCCTTTTGAACGAGCCAGATCATCATTACGCTTCCAATACCTGTCTCTCATTTCAGAGATTGAGAGACTTAAACCGGCATTATCATAACGAATTTCAGAAACCGGGGCGGCAATTGTAGGATCATATAGGAAATTCAATACCGTGTCGATTAGGGCTTGAACGGGAGTCGACGATGAATCGCCTGGAATTGTAAGAGTTGTATCATCAAGACAGGTCATAGTAAAGTCAAAATGTACCGTCTTGAATACGCCGGTATTAAATCTATGTCCGACCGGAGTTCCTTCCTGGTTATAATCAAAATTCATCTGACGTCCAAAGGGATGAGAAGCACCATAAAATGATTTATATAAATACATTACTTCAGCACCTGTACCGGCGACACTATAATTCACCTCACCCAAAGCTGGGACATCCGGATTATATTCCATCCCAGGTATAGCTACTGATTTTAATCTGTTTTGAACATGTGTACCCAGGATATTAACCTCCGGCCATTGAGGTTTAAGGCTATAAGCGCCGACAAAATCTTCAGTTCTAAAGTAGAATGGAGCAGAGCAGAACCCTGCATTACATCCCCAATATGACCATGAAGAAAATTGTGTCTGTTGAACAGCAAAGTAAAAAAAATATTCAACTGGCGGTAAAACATTAGTAATAGGCGGGTTATTTCCCGCCCCTATAAGAGGACAGCGCATCGATAACCATACGTTAACTCCGGCATCAATAGCCTTATAAAGATCGACCCCGATTCTCTTGCCTGGTGCAGCTATTTGTGAACCAGACAGGCTCTCATTGTAGCATATCAATATTTTATAACTTAATAGAGTTTTTAACATAGGGGCTGACGATAAAACGAATGATCGAGAATAATAATCATTAAGAGTAAATCCTGTTTGAGGATCCCATTTATTAATTTTATCCATCCACCATTCTTTTATATTAAAGTTGGTATTGTTGTACGAATTAAGACCAATTGAATATGTGAAATCTAACACGGCAACATCATTCTCATATTTCGGGTCGATTACGGATAAAGCAGAACATGCCGGTGTAAGATCTGGTACAAAGGCATCGTCACGGGAACGGCAACAAAACAAGAAA
>CAYPUP010000111.1:0-6950 GCA_964413795.1 uncultured Ignavibacteriales bacterium | reverse complement strand
GTTGATTATGAATTGGAAGATTAAGAATTGATTATCAAAAAGTATTATAGAGGCAGCGGCGGCGGCGGTTCCAGAGCCAGGGGACGGGGAAGCTCCGGACCCAGAAGCAGTGTCAGGGTTTTACCTCAAATTCTGGAATGGTCTGTAAGGACAGTTTCGGTATCCGAAGATAATTTACCGACTTCAGTTACATATCCCAACCTGACGAACACATTCTCCGGTTCTAACTTTACCGATGTTGAACAACGGACCGGTTTGCATGCCTTTGCCAGATTCAGCAATTCTACCAATGAACGGGCTACATATTATGTTACACTGAGCTCAGGGTCATCATCGATAATCTTAGTTTTTACTATTGTAGCCAATACCAATACCGGTGAACTCCAGGTTCAAAAGATTGGGACACCGACTTCGACTTTAATAACGGATACTGAGATGGGGACAATTAATCAAAGGTTAAGCGGCTATAATATCACTTTTTCAGGCAGCTGGACGGATGAACATAGGAAGATAACCTTAACTGCACTGAATCTCCTTAGCGAACAGGAGCTGGAAAAACTCAGGGATTTGCAGATCCTCAGGCGTGGAACAGCGTCAAGCAGTGCCACCGGCAGGGATGCGGCTCGAGTTGGGGGACATTACGATCAGGATTCTCACAGTGTAACCATGTTCAACATTACTTTTACCAATGGCCCCATAATGGTATATGGAACGGATCCGGCACAAATGTATCCGAGTGGAATACACGCGGTATTACATGAACTGGGGCATGCCATTGTTTATTCTCAGGTTCGCACAGCTAATGCCCAGGCTCAGACTGCTCGACGAGATTTTGATGCAGCCAGGCGAAGGATGCGGTCGAATTGGCCAGAACATTATTCTGAAACGGAGGAGGCTGATGGAGGGATATCATATAATTATGATGATCCTCGATCTGTCCCGGAAGAAAGCCGGAGTGCATATCAGGCTGATTTAAGAAGGCTTCAAAGTGCTGAACAGTCGGTTCAATCAGCTCAGCAGGGCGGTGGTGAATCGACTGGTACTCAAGCTTTTACACGTTTTCAACAGGCGGCTCGCAATCTTTCACCGGTAACCCCCTATAGTAGAGATGAAGCTCAGGCGGCAACTGATGAGGATCAGACTGCCAGAGCATTGGAAGAATTCTTAGTCGAAAGTTTTGCTATTTATAAATGGGATTCAGCCTGGCTGCAGACAAACAGGCAGGCGGTTTACAATTATTTTAATCAAAACCAACATTTGTAGGATATAGACGTATTTAAGGTAGTGAATATAGATGAAATGTACTGTTATATCCCTGATTCATAAAGTCTTATGTTTTTGTAAAAGCTTGACACGCGAAGCTGGGATTAGTATTATCTATTTGTATAGTGGGTATGGAATGCCCATTATACTATATCAAAATTTAACAATAGGAGAATTACTTAAGGATGGATATAGCCAGTTATTCTTCTGATTCAAGAACGGTAATTAAGGTTGCAAGGGAAGTGGCGGCAGAATTCCGTCATCCTGAGATTGCTATTGAGCATCTTTTGGTGGCAGTTATCCGCCATGAAGGTTCTGAAGTGGAATCAATCCTGAACCAGTTGGGAAAGAATCCGAATATCATTGTCTCGATGGTCGAAGCTTTCCTCAAAGAGCAATCCAGCCGTAATGCAGTAAAAGAGAATGTAAATGTTTCTCCAGAAGTACAGCAGGTTCTTCTTGAGGCTTTGGAAGAGAAATCCAAATTATACGATCCCCTTGTAGAACCGGAACATATCCTGATTGCAATATTTGATCCAAAAACAGCGTTATCTCCAATTTTGAGGGATAAGATTGAAATAACCAAAGAGGATATTTATAAAGCAATTGCAGAAAGCAAATCGGTAGAAGAGATTGCTTCAACTCCGTCAGGTTCTGCTGACGGATCAAAGACTGAGTCTGGTAAAAAAGATGTTTCAGGGATTCTTAAATATTGCGTTGATATGACCAATCAGGCAGCAGCCGGTGAATTTGATCCGATGATCGGGCGTGATTTGGAAGTACAGCTTTTGATTCAAATACTACTCCGCCGCAGGAAAAATAGTCCGGTATTGGTTGGCGGGGCCGGAGTTGGGAAATCTGCAATAGTAGAAGGATTTGCTCAGGCGGTAATTGATAAGAGAGTTCCAAAATCCCTCGAAGGGATCAAGCTGATGGCGCTTGATATGGGGTCTCTGGTAGCCGGAGCGAAATACAAAGGGGAATTTGAAGAACGATTTAAAAGTCTTGTCAGTGAAGTTGTAAAATCCGGTGGCAGAATTATTTTATTTATTGATGAGTTGCATACGCTGGTAGGGGCCGGGAATACTTCAGGGGGAATGGATGCTGCCAATCTGGTCAAACCGGCTTTAGCCAGGGGCCAGATTCGCTTGATCGGAGCCACAACCGAAGAAGAATACACCAAATATCTTGAAAAAGACAAAGCTATGGATCGCCGGTTTGAAAAAATCAAAGTTGAAGAACCCGGCTTTAATGATGCGGTTAAGATTGTTAAAGGGGTTGTTCCCAAGTATGAAGATCACCACAAAATAAAATATTCTGAAGATGCTGTTACCGGTTCTGTTAAATATGCAATCAGGTATTTAAGTGAACGAAATTTACCTGATGTAGCTTTAGATATAGTTGACGAAGCAGCCAGCGAATTTTGCGTCAAAGAAGAAACAGCCAAAAGGATTGTCCCTGAACTTGAAAACGAAATAAAAGACCTTGAAGAGCTTCTCAAAAAATGCGATGGAAAAGATCCTGAGAAAAACGAAGATGATTTTAAGAAGCTTGATGAAACCTGGAATGATTTTAATGATAAGATGTCCAATCTTGATGGCATGTGGGGGCATCGGCTCGAAATCAGCAGGGAGGGGATGTAATGAATTTCGATCATCTGAATATTAAGGAGATTCAAGAGGTTTTAGCCGAGAAGAAAAAGAGACTTGCTTCTCTTAAAGACATTGTAGAAAATCTTGAACCGAAAATAAATGATTCTGACATTGCGGCCGTGGTAGCGAGACGCACCGGCATACCTCTTTCCAAAATGATGACGGCTGAAAAAGATCGCCTGGTCAATATGGAAGCCTTCCTGTCCAAAAAGATTGTCGGCCAGGAAAAAGCAATCAAAGCGATTGCCAATGCCGTTCGAAAGGCTCGCGCCGGATTAAAACTGGCTAATCGACCGGTAGGCTCATTTTTGTTTTTAGGCCCTACCGGAACCGGTAAGACGTACCTTCCGAAATTATTGGCGGAATTTTTATTTGATGATAAGAATGCTATGGTTCGTCTGGATATGTCAGAATTTATGGAAAAGCATTCGGTAGCCAAAATGATCGGGGCTCCTCCCGGATATGTCGGTTATGAAGAGGGTGGCGTGTTAACCGAAGCAGTCAAGCGCAAACCCTATTCTATTGTTCTTTTAGATGAAGTAGAAAAGGCACATCCGGATGTTTTTAATGTCCTGCTGCAATTGATGGATGATGGCCGCCTGACTGATGGCCAGAACCGAACCGTAGATTTTTCAAATTGTATCGTGGTGCTTACTTCGAACTATGCGGCGGAAATAATTCTGGATGCTGATCGTGAGGAACGCGAGGTTGATATGGATGAAGTGCGGCAGTTCCTCTTCACCAAATTCCGTCCGGAACTTCTGAACCGTCTCAATGATATAATCATTTATCATACATTTACACCGGAACAGGTTGAAGTTATAGCCGGTCTTGAATTTAATAATTTGGGTGAGATGCTGAAAGAACAGAATATTACTGCTACTCTATCTGATAAAGCCAAAAAGAAATTGGCCAAAGACGGTTATACTTTCGAGCTTGGAGCGCGTCCTATCCAGCGAATAATTGAACGGGATATTATAAATAAATTATCAGTCGATATCATTACAGGTGTATTAAAAAAGGGCGACAATGTTTCTATAGATGTTAAAAAAGACGAATATGTTTTTGTTACGAAAAAATAAACTTAATAATAATTAAACGGAGGGACCGTCGATGGCAAAATTTATGCTGGGTGCCCAGGAAAGACTTAAAAAAGATGATTCGATTCCGGTAGAGCTGCTTCCATCAAACAAGATGCTGTATGCCGCAAAGCTTAACAACGAAGAGGATGCCAGTGTGGTGCCCCAGGAATGCAATAATCTTAAAGATGTCTTTCAGAAATTCCGTCCTTCTTTTTCCGCTGAGCTGGAAACAACTGAAGGGGAGCCGGTCAACGCCGAGTTTACGATCAAGGCAATGAAGGATTTTACTCCCAAGGAGCTTATCGAGCAGAATGATCATCTGCAGGAGACATACTACAGCAAGGAGATTATGTCGGATCTGGATAAGCAGCTTAAGAAAAACAACGCCCTTTTGAAGACTCTGTCCGATGCGGAGAAGAAAGAAGCATTGTTGAAAGTTGCACAATATTACATTGACTTATTGAGTGAATAAAGGCAAGGTGATTATATATGGGCGAAGAAGAAAAAAATGAAATGCAGCCGCAGGCTCAAGCAGCGGAAGCAGAAGCCAGGCCAGCCAAAGCTGCAGAGAAACTCTCTGATGATGAATTTGCCAGTATTTTGGGCGATGCTTTTGGCGATTTTAAAAAGTTAGCTAATTTGCTGCCGTCGTTTAAAACCAGCGATGGAGATTTAGTCCGAGGAGTCGAGTGGCTGGATCCCAAAAAAGGATTTCAGCGCAAGGAATTTTTAACCAAATCAGATCATGCCAAACAGCGCAAATTATTGGCTCAACGTTTGAAGGTCTGGGTCAAATATTTGGGGAGTGCTGAAAAAGTTGATGATATCCGCAAGGGTTTGAATGAAGCGGCTACCGGTTTGGAGGCCAACCTTGAAAAGAACATGAAGAAAGTTCTCAAAGAAAGCCGCGATATTGAAATTACTTATCGGGCTATTGATAAGTTTTTTGCCAATGCTCAAGCCGAACCGGACGAAAAAGTAAATGCCTGGTTCTCAAACATCGGCCCTGAAAAACTGATGGATCCGGATGACAAGGACAAGCTGGAAGAATTGGGTAAAGCCATTGCCGATGAATACCGTGAATGGGGTATCAAACGCTGCTACTCAATGATGTGTGTGCCCGGTTATCTGGGCAGCGTCGAAAATATAGACAGCCTCGGCCGCTTAATAGGCTTTCCCAACAAAGTTCATATCATGTCCGACATGCCTGATTTTGAATCAGTTGAGGAAATTATGGATATGCTCGATGATCCAAGTTTTGACAGTCTCAAGGGTGTCGATAATTACAAACAATACATATCTTTGTTTGCCAATTATGTTCAGGCTCGAAGCGCAAATGAATATGAAGATGAAGATATGTGGATTCCACCATCAGCGGCAGTTGCCGGTAAGATGTACCAGGGAGATCTTACGGTAGGCATGCAGCAGCCGATGGCCGGTTATAAATACGGCAAGATCAATGATGCCAAATATCTTCGGTTCCGGGCCAATCAGCCTGATGCCAGCAAGATTAATGAAAAGGGTGTCAACCCTATCGTTAACTTCGAAGGCCAGGCGGTAGCGATGGGTTCGGAAACTCTTTTCAATAAAGAGACTTTCAATGTTTATTCAATTAGACGCACCTATGACTATGTTTACAAAACCCTGAGGAACTACCTCAATAAGCAGACCTTCAGTGTTATCGATCAGAAATTTATTGATACTATGCGCAAGGATATCGATAAATTTATGAAAGCAATCAGTGGTGGAGATAATATTCTACAGGATTACGATGTCAAGATTTTCGCTGATGAAGAGATGCGGAAGCGGCAGGAAGTAGATATAGTCGTATCCCTCAACCCAAAATATCCGGCTAAAACCTTTAATATTGAGTTTACAGCCTGGGGTGGGGATGATAAAACCAATGTAAAGGATAAGTGATAATTTTTGTCTAAGACTGCGCATGTAACTATAGTATAAATATAAACGCACAAGGAATTGAAAGGAAAAACAAATGGCACGCAGACCAACTTTGGAAATTGATGGTGTATCTTATAAGAATGTCTATAAGGTCAGCTATAGGCTTTACACCGCCAAGGATGAAACCGGACGCCCGTCTGACAGGGCCCATGCCGGAACAATCAAGATTACTCGCGAATCTGATGCAACCACGGATATTGCCCGCTGGGCGATGGATACCAGCAAGCCGAATTGGAAATCCGGAAAAGTTATTTTCAGGAATCCTGACGATTCTGCTATGAAAGAGCTTACCTGGGAAGATGGATTTGTTACGGAATATGTTGAAACTATTCCTCATGTTAAAGACAATCCGGATGATCAGGTGTTTGAATATTTTGAAGTCTCCAGCCACAAGGTGACAATTGGGGATGCCGAAATAGACAATCGCTGGGAAGAATAAAGTGATTCAATCAGGCAGGGGTTTTATACCCTGCCTGATTATCTTTTTTGGTAAACTTTTTCAGGAAGTATAATTATGGTTGAGTTCGAGGGAAGCGGAACACAGAGAAGATTGCGCGAGAATTCCGAGGAAGCAGAATTTCATACGCCGGCTGAATGCCAGATCTCTATCGATGGTGATCGTATTACAATTGATATCCTGTCGATAGAACTGAATCAATCAGTTTTTACCCATCATACTCTGAAGGTTAAGCTTAGGGGAGTGGGAGCTGTTTCGGCTGAAGTCGATTTTGCTGATCCATCTAATTATACTGCCTATTTGGGTAAGACCATTTCAGTTAGAATAGGTCCGGGTGAAGCGGCGGTAGATACCAGCCGCCAATCAAATTTTATAGGCTTGATAACTGAAGTAAGACTGGAAAGCAGTATTGATGGCGTTAATTATGTTATTCTCAATGCCACCAGCCCGACAATAACCATGGATATTCTGAAAAAGAATAAAGTCTTTACTCAAACTGATTGTTCAGATCTCATTGGATCAATAGTATCGGGTTAT
>CAYPUP010000110.1:0-6970 GCA_964413795.1 uncultured Ignavibacteriales bacterium | reverse complement strand
ACTTCAAATCGAAATTCTTTAAGCCAGAGGCGGAGCTTTTTTCTTTCCAAAGCAGTTATATGATTCCCGGTTTTATCCGGTTCTATACCTGTTTCATCAATACAAACTTGAATCATTTTTTGTGGTAATAAACCCTTAAGGATGGATTGAAATTGCTGCTTACCATGTTCAGTGAAATCTCTTAGTAATCTTGCATCAAGTTTCTGATCATCAAGAGCCGGTTTGAGATCAATTGAAATCAACACCTTCTGTTTTTCACGCAGAGCATCAACAACAATTCTACTCAAGGTCAGGATAACCGGACCGGAAAGGCCAAAATGAGTGAAGAGCATCTCTCCGAAATCCTCTTTTTTCTTTTTGCCGTCAATCATAACTTTTACGAGCACATTTTTAAGACCCAGCCCCTGTAATTTTTTGGCATTATTCCCACTGGTAATCAAGGGGACTAAGGCTGGACGGATTGGTATTATTGTATGGCCGGCAGAACTGGCCAAGCGATAACCAGCCCCGGTTGAGCCAGTCGCCGGATATGAAGCACCACCAGTTGCAATTATTACTTTATGACAAAGTAATGATCGGCCATCGGACAATTTTAGACCGGTAATTTTGTTACTTTTAATCAAAAGCTTAGCCACCTCGGCATCATTCCAGATCGTGACCCCGGAATCTTTCACCCATTGAACCAGCGCCTTGACAACTTTTTTAGCATCATTGTTTACAGGAAAAACTCTTCCACCGCGTTCTATAACCGTCTCCACACCAAGGCTGTTTAACAACTTGATCAGATCATCAGAGAAAAACCTTGCGAATGACTGCCTGAGAAACTTGCCATTATCACCAAATTTATTTATAAAATCAGGGATGGTGGCGGTATTAGTAATATTACATCTCCCCTTGCCGGTTATGCTTAATTTGCGTCCAGTTTGAGCCATCTTTTCAAGAATGAGAACCTTTGCATCTTTTGATGCAGCCCGTCCGGCAGCCATCAATCCGGCTGCTCCTCCCCCGATAATTATGACATCGTATTCTATCATCAGGATTTTCTATTCAACCTCAATCAGATTGATTTCAAATAGGCTGGGCCAATACTTGCCAGTCACGAACAAACGATCATTGTCTTTATCATATGCGATACCATTTAAAGCATCAATGTAAGGAACGCTCATACTATCAACCATATCTTCTAATGAGGTAAGATCAATCCATCCAGTAACTCTACCATCGGATGGTGAAATAATTGCAATTCTATTGCTCAGCCAGACATTGGCATAGATTTTGTTGTTGATATATTCAAGCTCATTCAATCTCACCACCGGACCGTTAGAATCTGACACATGGATAACCTTAATTACGCTAAAATTTTCAGGATTAATGAACATTATGCTGTCGGTCCCGTCTGACATTATTAAATAAGTGCTATCATGTGTTAATCCCCAACCCTGAGTTGAATAACTGAAATTACCGAGTGAATCGAATGTATCTTTATTATATTTAAACCCTATATGAGATGTCCAGGTCAGTTGATATACTACGTCATTAAAAATCGTAACACCTTCGCCGAAATAATTCCCAGTTGCAGCTTTCCCGATATCTCTCTGTCGCAATACAATGCCGGTTACAAGATCAACATAGCGCAGTGTCGATACCCCACTTAATCCGGTTCCTTCATAGAGATTATTATCATAATAAACCAATCCCTGAGTAAAAGCATTCGGATCATGGGGATAAGTTTTGACTATTTCATAAGTGTAGTTTGTTACACCTTCACTTTTTGCAGGACCGGTTGAGTTGGAGCAGGATGGTAACACTGACATCATTATCATAAAGACAAGATGTCGAAACCACAGGGGTTTCGACCTACAGAATTGTAGGGCAGAACTCTTTAGTAGTTCTGCCATTAATGGCAGGATCGCTTTGGAATCCTGTTCAATAATATTCTTTTTATTTATTTTCTTCAGCTTATTTGTAACCTTTTCTAAAAATAATTTTACATAATCCATATAGACTAATTAATATCCAGAATATCTCAATAAGAGCAGCGGAGGTGTTCCAATTGTAAACAAGAGAAATCAATATAAACATAGCACCGGTTAGATTCATTATTGAATACCAAATGTTTGATGCTGATAACTTTTCAACTTGAAGCAACAGGTAGGCAAAGACGATTTGTGTTACTCCAATGATACCGATTACATCAGGAATATGTTGAATAATATTATCTATAATTAATCTCCAGCAGTGGTTTATTTAAATCTCCCGCTCCTCCGGGCCGTCATATTCAAAAGGCATCGGGCCAAGTTTGCGCATCGGCTTTTCACGGGTCATCTCTTCGTATGTATGAGCGAGCAGACCAGGCACTCTTGAAATTATAAAAAAGCCCTTCCCTAACCGCCAGTCAAAGCCCATATCGGAAATTACTGCTGCAATGGCGCCATCGACATTGATGGGTAATTGTTTCCCCAGTTTTTCTTCCATCGTTTTCTCGATTGCCTTACACAACTCAATATGTTTCCCGCTATATCCATGACGACCGGCAATCTCAAAAAGCTTAGCAGTACGGGGATCGACTTTGTGGATACGATGTCCAAAACCGGGCATGCGTATTTTATTTTCTTTCAGCCAATCGACTAAATCTGTTGCTGTTTTCGAAGCATCACCCCCTTTAGAGGCCCACTCCTGCATAATTTTGGCCGATTGTTCAATTGCACCACCATGGGTATCACCAATCACGAGTACTCCACCTGCAATAGCTGCATTAAGAGAATTCCCACCCGACATAACAGTACGGCTACCCAAAACCGAGGGTGGTGATGCGCCGTGATCGATAGAAGCTACAAGGATGGCATTCATTAAGGCGGCTTCCGCTTTACTGGGGAGTTCTCCCTTCAAAATAAGATAAACCGCTTCGGCATAGGAGAGCTTCTCCATAATATCGGTTATGCGATAACCCCGAACATTTATTTTTCCGGGACCAATATCGGTAATGCCGGTCTTCCATTTTTCTTCAGACATATATTCCTCGTTTATTTATTAATCGTATCATTCGTTTTGGTGGAGTCTATAATCGCCATTTTTTCGGCCATTTGGAGCCATAAGGTTTGGATGCTGTCAACCGGCAAGCCATAAATCTCACTTATAGCCTGATCGAATGGTTTATCTGTTAAATACAGTTGTTCAAACATATCGAACCCGTAGTTATAGACAATAAAATCGATAAAAGATGATGCTTCTGCAGACTGATCCCTTTCGGTATTGCTGTTTACAGTCGTATCATAAGCTAATTTTTCAAGAGGGATAAATTTTCCTGTTTCAATTGATTTTTCTGTAACAAAATGCCAATTATGTCCTGAGAAATCAAGCATAGCAATCAACCCGTGTTTAAGAAATTTATATTTCGGTTCTTGAACCTGCCATTTTGGAAGAAGATATTGAATTAGCGGTGGGCCATAGTAGCTCGGTATCCAGAAATGGACGGCACTTGTAGTGCCAAACGGATATTCTCTTCCGGTCATCTCAGTCCCCTGTCCGAATCCGGTATAGAAGAATATCCGCAGAGTATCCTGAGGGATATCAATCCTAAAAAAGCGGCAGGATTGTTCCCGAATGGATCGATAAATTTTTACCATTTCGTTCAGTTTATTCTCAAGAGGATGTCCTTCAGGATAGTAAATCTTTATATCCTGATACGTATAAGTTAACCATGATTCGTAGCGGTCATCCGGTAAAAAAGGATCACCAACATTACTTGACTCTTTTTTATTAGAAGAGCAACTTACCAGTAAGTTTATCACTATAAATAAGATCAGAAGTTTTTTTAACATTTTTTGCCTTTATTATACCTATGTTTAAAATACGTATTTTAGTTAACTTTACCATAACCTTAAATGAGAAAACAAAATAATAGAGATTAGCACGTCTGTCAAACCGATAATTAAGTTAATTTTTTCACAAATACACTTGACTTAATTCCTCTTGTATCCGATATTCAATTAAAGCCGGTATTGCATGGCTAATTTAGGTCAATTTTGTATTGTAATTTGCCGGTGATTGTGACAAAAACATCATGAAGGTGCAGTAGTGTTAATGGTTAGTGCAAAAAGACATTTCCAGTTACCTTCGTTCTCCAAACGGATTATTGTAGTAGTAGGGGGGTACGGCAGTGGAAAATCAGAGATTTCGGTTAATTTAGCCCGTTTCCTGGCTACAACTGATACTAAAACGGTAGCCATTGCTGATCTGGACATTGTCAATCCCTATTTCAGGTCTCGTGAAGCCTCAAAAATCCTGGATAAGTTGGGAATTGACTCAATTTATCCCAAAGAGAGCTTCACTTACGCTGATCTGCCTATTATTCTCCCCCGGATAAAATCGGCCATTCAGGGTTATGAAGGGACTTTGATTCTTGATGTTGGTGGTGATGATGCCGGCTCGCGGGTACTGAGTTCGTTAACCGATGCTTTCATTCCCGGCAACTACGAAATGCTGCTCGTAATAAATGCCAACCGACCGTTTACAAAAGATCTTGCAGGCTGCCTGAATATGATGCATAAAATCGAAATCACTTCCCGGTTGAAATTTACCGGCATTATTTCCAACACCCACCTGGTAGAACATACAGATTCAGAAGCAATTTTTAATGGTTACAAGCTGGCTCAAATGGTGAGTGCTGAAACCGGATTAAAATTTTCTTTTATTGCTGCAGAAGAAAAATTATTGAATGATATAGATCCAGAAAAGATCAAGGTTCCTGTCCTGTCTCTCATCCGGCTTTTATTAAAGCCCTGGGAGAGAGGAAGCAGCTAAAGCGAGATGTAAGGCAACCAAAGGAATATATATGCCAGGTATTAGAATAGATAAAAATCATTGCAAAGGGTGTGAGTTGTGTACTCGCGCTTGTCCGCAAAATATCATATCAATGTCGAAAGATATTTCGATTCGCGGATATTTCTATGCACAAGTTCATGATCCTTCGCGTTGTATAGGCTGCCAATTATGCGCAATCACCTGTCCTGACGTTGCAATTGAGGTCATTACCCATGGAACCTCATTTGCCCTGATCGAATATTAAAGCGGAGAAAGTTTATTATATGGCAAGAATATTAATGAAAGGAAATGAAGCAATCGCCGAGGCTGCGATTCGGGCCGGGGCCGAAGGTTATTTCTGCTATCCCATCACTCCTCAGTCGGAAGTGGCTGAATACCTTGCCAAAAGGATGCCGGAGGTTGGCGGGGTTTTTCTTCAGGGAGAAAGCGAAGTAGCGGTAGGCAATATGCTTTTCGGAGCGGCTTCCACCGGCATGAGAGTCTTTACGACTTCTTCCAGTCCGGGCATTTCCCTTATGCAGGAAGCAATTTCTTATATGGCCGGGGCTCATCTGCCAGCCGTTATTGTTAATATTATGCGCGGTGGTCCCGGATTAGGCGGAATTCTTCCCGCTCAATCTGATTACTTTCAGGCTGTCAAAGGGGGCGGACATGGTGATTACCGGGTATTGGTCTTGGCTCCATCGACCGTTCAGGAAGCGGTTGATTTGATGATGCTGGCTTTTGATCTGGCCGATAAGTATCTCAATCCGGTTATGCTGATCGGGGATGGAATGATTGGCCAGATGATGGAAGCAGTTGAGTTTCCTGAAGAGACCAAAAGCAAACGTAATGATCCCAATAAAAGCGACTGGGCTGCTAACGGTGCCAAAGATCGTAAACCTCGAATAATTAAATCACTCTTTCTTGACCCAAATCAGCTTGAGGACAATTGCTGGCTGCTTGATGAAAAATACGAGCAGATGAAGCGTGAAGAAGTACGCTATGAACTCTATAAAGTAAATGCCAAAAATAAAATATTGATTGTCTCTTATGGAACTATGGCGCGTATCTGCCAGACGGTAATAGATGAGCTCGAAAACGAAGGTTTTTCTGCTGGTCTCTTCCGACCCATAAGCCTTTTCCCCTATCCAATGAAAGAACTTAAAGAAGAAGCTGTTAAAAAGAATATTCAAACAGTCCTAACTGTTGAAATGAGTACCGCCCAGATGCTTGAAGATGTGGAAAGATCCGTTCTCGGAGAAAAACCGATTAAATTTTTTGGTCGAACTGGCGGTATTGTTCCCACTCCCGAAGAAGTTAAAAGTAAAGTAATGGAATTGTTAAAACCTAAGAAGAAAGCAAATGATCCCGGGGGAAAGAAAAGAGGTACCAATGTCAAATAGTACCAATGTAATTTTTTCCCGCCCGGTAGCGATGCATGACACTGTCACCCACTATTGCCCCGGGTGTACCCATGGAATAATCCACCGTCTTGTAGCTGAAGCTATAGATGAACTGGGTGTTCGTGATAAAACCTGCGGGGTTGCACCGGTAGGTTGTTCAGTGCTGGCTTATAATTATATCAATTGTGATTTTATGGAAGCCCCTCATGGTCGCGCTCCGGCTTTAGCTACCGGGTTTAAAAGGATGCGGCCGGATATGATAGTTTTCACTTATCAGGGTGATGGCGATCTGGCATCTATTGGTATGGGGGAAATTATCCATGCTGCTAATAGAGGTGAAAAGTTTACGACTATTTTTGTTAATAACGCTGTCTATGGTATGACCGGTGGTCAGATGGCGCCGACAACGATGCCTAATCAAAAGACATCCACATCGCCTATGGGTAGAAATGTAGATCAAGTCGGTTATCCTATAAGAATGTCTGAACTGTTATCAGCTCTGGTTACGCCCGCTTATCTTGAACGAGTATCCGTTCATGATCCGCAGCATATTTTGAAAGCCAAAAAGGCTATCTATAAAGCGTTTAAATATCAGGCTGAGGGACGTTGCTTTTCTATGGTGGAAGTTTTATCCACCTGCCCGACTAACTGGGGTTATACGCCTGAAGAAGCAACCAAATGGCTCGCTGAAACAATGATACCCTATTATGAGTTGAAATGTTTTAAGGATCCCGAAAAAAGGGAGGGGATCTGATGGGACA
>CAYPUP010000109.1:0-6997 GCA_964413795.1 uncultured Ignavibacteriales bacterium | reverse complement strand
TGAACAAAAAATACCCCCGGCACCAACCTGGGATCTGGAATCAATTTTCCCTGGCGGAAGCAAATCCAAAGAATTCAAAAAATATGGCGATGATTTAAAGGCTGAGCTTGCAACTGCCGCAAAGATGATGAATAATCTACCTGCCAAAATTGATAATTCAACACTTAGAAGCTGGATCGCTTTAATTTTGAAATTGCAGTCAACCCTTGATTCCCTCAGCACCATTTTTTCCTTTGCCGGTTGTCTCGCCTCGCAAAATGTAGCAGATAATGAAGCACAGGCTATTCAGGGGGAAGCTGATAACTATTATGCCGACTGGAAAAAAATGAGCACCGAACTGGAAGCCAAATCTTTAGAACAAAGCGATACCCAGTGGAAGATGCTTACTGAAAGCCCTGAGTTAAAAAATATTGAATTTTACCTTAACGAAGTTCGCACTATCGCCAAAAGCAAAATGCCGCTTGAAAAGGAATCGCTCGCTCTGGAATTAGCCGTTAATGGTTACCATGCCTGGAATCGATTGTATGATAAAATGGCCGGTGATCTCAGAGGCAATTTTGAAGAGGATGGAGAAACAAAGCCACTCTCTATGGGACAATTAGCAGCTAAAATGTCTGATAGTAACCGCGATATTCGCAAGAGGGCTTTTGAAGCAATATATAAAGCCTGGCAGACAAGAGCTGATCTGGCTGGAATGGCTCTCAATGCACAAGCTGGATTCAGGCTTTCACTCTATAAAAATAGAAAATGGAACTCAGCTCTTCAGGAACCGTTAGTGCAGGCACGATTAAAAGAAGAGACCCTTGATGCCATGTGGGGAGTTATTGCTGAAAAAACTTCGCAGTTAAAACCATTTATAGAGACCAAGAAAAAACTGCTTGGGATCGATAAATACTCCTGGTTTGATCAGTTTGCCCCCTGTGGAAATTCCGAAACTCTTTATAGTTTCGAAGAGGCAAGTGATTTTATTGTGAAGAATGTCGAACCGTTTTCAACTGAATTTGCCGATTTTATAAAGATGGCGCTTAAAAGCCGCTGGGTTGAGGCTGAAGACCGTACCGGCAAGGCTGGCGGGGGATACTGCACTAATATGAATTCGGTGAAGCAATCGCGCATTTTTATGACCTACAATGGCACATTTGAAAATCTGTTAACACTGGCTCATGAACTGGGGCATGCCTATCATCAATGGGTAGTGAGGGAGAAACCTCTCTTTTCTCAGAATTATCCTATGCCACTGGCTGAGACTGCCTCGATTTTTTCTGAAACTCTGGTGGTTGATGCCGCATTGGAAAAAGTAAGTGATATTCAGGAAAAGCTGATGTTACTGGACCAGAAGCTTCAGGCAGCATATACGATGTTTTGTGATATTCACTGCCGTTTCATCTTTGATAAAATGTTCTACTCTGAAAGAGCCAAAGGGATAGTGCAGAAGGACCGTTTGAAAGAGATGATGCTCGAAGCTCAGAAAAAAGCATTTGGTGATCTTATGGATCCGGACGGTTTTCATGATTTATTCTGGTGCTCGAAGCTTCATTTCTATATTACAGATTCTCCGTTTTATAACTTCCCTTATACTTTTGGTTATCTTTTCTCGGGCGGGGTTTATGATCGAGCCCGCAAAGAGGGTTCCGCTTTTGCCAGTAAATATCGCGAACTATTGGCTGATACCGGTTGTATGCAGACCGAGGATCTGGCACAGAAACATCTGGGGGTTGATTTGACCAGGAAGGATTTCTGGGTTGATGCTGTTAATCGGTCACTTTCCGATGTAGATACGTTTGTGAAATTGGCAGGATCGGTGAAGTAATTTATGCCGACGGTTAAAAAGGAAGCGCCAAAACTCTGGAAGGATTATGTAAACAGGGAATCAGTTTCCAAGTTTGCATCGGATCTTTCAAAAGTGTACAAAGGCTTTGATCAGAAAAACTTTATTAACAGTGTCTGCACTAAAGAATTTTTTGATCTTGAGCTTAAAGATCGTTTGAATGAAGTCTCCAGACAACTTAAACCCTTTTTACCGGGATCATATAAAAAAGCAATTGAATTACTTATAAAAGCCGCTCCTAAAGTGAACGGCTTTTATAACTGGTCCATGACAGCTTATATTGAACAATACGGTTTGGATCAATTTGATATTTCGGTCAATGCTTTAAAAGAACTTACCAAATATGGCAGTTCGGAATTTGCCCTCCGGCCTTTTATGATAAATCATACTGATAAAATGATGAAAGTGCTTAATAAATGGGTCAATGACCCCAATGAGCATATCCGCCGTCTGGCTGCTGAAGGATCCCGCCCCAGAGGGGTATGGGTAGCGCATATCGAAGCTTTCAAAAAGGATCCGCGTCCGGTTTTGAAATTACTGGAGCATTTAAAAGCAGATGAATCTTTATATGTCAGAAAAGCGGTGGCAAATAACCTGAATGATATTGCTAAAGACCATCCGGATTTAGTTATTAAAACTGCAATACAATGGTTGAAGGATAAAAATCCCAATACTGACTGGATTATCAAACATGCCTGCCGGACTTTGATAAAAAAGGGTGATCCGCTTGTATTTCCCTTGTTTGGTTTTACAACCTCCCCGAAAGTTCAATTGAAGAGACTTAGCCTCTCTGATAAAACTATAAAGATAGGTTCCACTGTCACAGTCGATTTTGAAATTCAATCAATGTCAGATAAATCTCAGAAACTGGCTGTTGACTATAAATTATACTTTATTAAAAAAAGCGGCAAGACCGCTCCGAAAACATTTAAGCTTAGCGAAAAGAGCATCAAGGGTAACGAAATTATTCCCTTTTCAATAAAATATAATTTCGCAGATCTAAGCACTCGAAAACATTCACCCGGGATGCATAGGATTGAAATAATAATCAACGGCCAATCATATAAAGTGGTTACATTCGAGGTCATAAAATAGGATATTGGTTTTCCCCTGTATAATGGGTCTTTTTCGACTATTTGTCTTTTTAACTTAACTTGTGACAAGCCAATGGGTTGTTTCTCGACCAATCGATATTGCAGTTTTTTTATCTCCCCAATATAGACTGATTATTCTTTATTTTTTAAAAATATTTCCGATAATAATAATAAATTTAATACAAGGCATTTATAAATAGCTAACATCAATCGTATAACTTTAGCCTTAACAAAAAAATATATTATTAGAATATTTAGGAGGATGTCATGATTAAAGAGATTAAAAAAAATAACTGGACTCGATTTGCTAAAAAGTTCAATACTGAAAACCAGTATCGCTATGCTCAGGTATGTGTTTTCAGCCAGGATAAACAGGAATCGGAATTGCTTAATGAAACCCCATTTTTGGGGATAAATATCTGCAAAAACGGGCGCAGTTATGAGAGTGTGGAATTCTATACCGGACGACCCGATCCTGATTTTATCAATGTACCATTAGTGGCAGTAAAACAGCCGGTGGGTATGAAGGTAGAATATAATAATGACGGACAGGCGCAGTACCTTTGTGTAATCAGCGAGGACGGCAGTTCTGCCACAGTCTCCTTAAATGGTAAAAGATCTGAGCTTTGCCAGCAATACAAAGAGCAGGTAGCTTATTTTATCTCTGAAAGACATGGCTTTACTCCTGGCAATCATGTCAATGACTGGCTTGAAGCGGAAAGAAGAATAAAAGAATTAGAGAAAATCCTGGTCTGATATTTCAAAAAATACGCTCCGTGCCGGGGGAGGGATAACAACACGGAGCGATTAAGACGGCATGCTGCAATTCACGAGGAAATACAACCGTCTTTCTTTTCCATATAAACACTTGAGATTTGGTTTAGTTTCAATTTTTTAAAGGATTCATTTTTATTTTCCCAGGATCCGCTATTCCATTATATTAATAAAAACAAGGAATCTTGAATCATTTTAAAGGTAAACTGATCTAATGGATGAAAGACAACTGGTAGCAAAGGCTCAGAGCGGTGATTTTGACGCCTTTCTATTGTTGGTAAATGATCACAAGGGCAAGGTTTATAATCTGGCTCTAAAAATGACCGGAAGCGTTCAGGATGCCGAAGACATTGTGCAGGATACACTTGTGAAAGCGATTGATAAAATAGATCAGTTTCGAGGTGAATCAGCTTTTGGAACCTGGCTTTTCTCAATTGCCTTAAATCAAACCAGAGCTTTAATGGCAACCAATAAAATGACCGACCTTTTGCCTGTTGAGGAGTACCTGCCATCTGTGGATACTCAGAATCATTCTAAAGAGAGCTTTCGACTGTTTGATTGGAAGGATCCGCATAAGCTTCTGGAACAAAATGAGCTGAAAGCTATAATCGATGAAGCTATTGAAACTCTTCCATTAAAATACAAAGAAGCCTTTATTCTACGCTATTATGAAGAGCTCTCTATTAAAGAAGTGGCTGATTTGTTGGGGGAATCGGTTGCCTCGGCTAAATCACGCGTCCTGAGGGCAAGGCTGGCTCTCAGAGACCATCTCTCCAAAGTATTAGAGGGTCATTATGGGCGAACATTGTAGTGATTATATAAATAATCTCAATGATTATCTCGACGGAGAAATATCTCCTGAACTCTGTCGGGAGATTGAAGAGCATATCGGGCATTGTAATAACTGCCGGATAATGGTTGATTCTCTCAAGCAAACAGTCAGTCTTTGCCGGGAAGGTAAAGAAGAATCTCTGCCCAAAACTCTGGAAGACAAGCTCACCAATCTTCTTCGCGAAAAGTGGAACAAAAAATTCCATAAGTAGCAGGTGTTGTCAGTATCAATCCCGGCTTGGGGCTCGTTGTAAAACATGTACCTGGCAGTCGCTCTTAGCTGCTGGTAAGGGGAAGATGAGGACTGTATAGTATCATAAAATACTTTACCTCTGTCGCCCACTTTAATAGTGGAAATATATTAGGTCGCTTACAAAGCCCACTATCTGCGCAGGGCAACATGAAAACTGATAAATCAGACTTTTGACACAATTCTGGACATCGACCAAATACAAGCATAGCTTTTTAGTTCAATATTAATTAACTTGACAAATTCTGTAATTATTTATATAATTCAATTGTTTAATTGAATAATTAAGGAATTGTAATGCCTAATGCGAGAGAAACCAAAAACAGACTTTATGAACAGTTTGCTCATTTAGCAAAAGCAATGGCCAGCCCCAAGCGCCTTGAATTGCTTGATCTGTTGTGCCAGTGTGAAAAAACAGTTGAAGTTCTTGCTGAACAGTCTTTTATAAGTATAGCGAACACATCACGCCATTTACAAATTCTAAGAGTAGCGCGTCTTGTTGAAACTCGCAAAGTAGGAGTTCATGTATTCTATAAATTGGCTGACGAGAAAGTCTGTGAATTCTTTAGGAGTCTTCTTTTATTAGCTAATTCTCGGTTAGCAGAGATTGATCGCATTATCGCAGACTTTTTCGATACTCCTGATAATCTACAACCTGTTAACCGTAAGAAACTAATAAGTAGAGCAAAAGTGGGAGAAGTAGTAGTATTAGACGTACGTCCGGAAGATGAGTATCAAACCGCTCATCTTCCATATGCTCGTTCAATTCCTCTGAGCAAGTTGCGGGAACATCTGCAAGAGTTTTCTCCAGATCAAGAAATTGTAGCATATTGTCGAGGACCTTACTGTGTTCTCGCCCAAGAAGCAGTAAGTATCCTGCGTAAAGAAGGTTTAAATGCTGTTCGTCTTAGTGATGGTATTGCTGAATGGACAAAAGCTGGAATGAAAGTCATATCAAAATAAGAGGTAAAACATGAGAAAATTTTTAGAAAAAGAACACTTAAATAGACAATGAGGTTATACTAATGATTGAACAAATCATACATGGCGTATTACTTGCCCTGCATAACATAGCTCTTGTAGGTTGTGCAGCAGCACCGTTTTACAACCGGAATCTCGTCCTAAAGCGAGGTCAGTACGGGCCAAAACTTCATTACGAACTCGACAAAGTTGTAGAGGAGACTCTGCAAGGAAATGCTCCATATTGTATTGCCTTCATCTTAACACTCTTTGTAACTGGAATTGGTATTCCGCTAAACCATTACGCCTTTCACGGTGCATTCAAAGACTTGCATACTGTTGCAGCGATTGCCTTAGTGCTGAAGCTGATCTGCGTATTTGGAATGGTGATTATAATGGGGATCATCTTCATCAGGATTAATCCGAGACTAAAGGTTTTGTTTGTAGGATTTAAGACGGGAGAGTTACCAAACCAAAAGGACGAAGAGGAGTTTTTCACCAAGCGTGCTCGACGGAAGGCTCTTTGTGATACATGTCTGAAGTTCGCCATTGGAGTACTGGTTTTCAGTGCATTCCTGGGTTTTGGGGGTTAATTAAATGGTAGATATAAACTGGATGTTAAGAAAGGACTAATAAGAATGAACATTAAATCGTCAATTCTTACAAGTGCTATTCTGTTGATAGTTCTGGGTGCAGGAGTGTTGGCTTACCCGCCAGCAGTCGGGATATTGGGAAAGTCAGATAACTGCCTGAATTGTCACGTAAACAACGGCTATTGGGCAGATGGACCAGACCTGATTATTGATATTCTTGATAAAGACACAGATTCAACCATATTGCAGCCAGATGGATCTTTTTTGCTCTCAGCCAAACGTGGTCAAACTGTTACAGTTAAAACAGTAATCGGATATAGAACAGATGACACAACTCTCATTCCATACCGTAATGGATGGTTATATGTGGATACTGATAGGATAAAGTCATCGGTTTTGTCGAAGTTCCCACCTGGATGGGAGGTAAATCTTCCAATGGCATGCCGTTTAGTAGGTGACAAACTTGATGCATATCCAGGAGTGCATGGAACCATTCTCCCGATAACCGTTCGACCCAACGATGCCGCAGGTAGGCTGCTTCGAGAAAGGCTTCGCGCTGGGCGGTGGGTGATGACCGGATCGTTCGGGAAGGGCATTGAGATCAATCGCCGTCGCGAAGGCTTGCAAGCGCCCTGCGTGCTCTGACTGGTGTCCAGCCTGCTTGAGC
>CAYPUP010000108.1:0-7099 GCA_964413795.1 uncultured Ignavibacteriales bacterium | reverse complement strand
CAAACGTCTGAGCGCTGGGTATGGCGCCATATCGATTGACCTGGGAGCACCGGGAACAAGCATATACTCTACAACTCAGGGGGGGGGCTATGGCTATAAAACCGGAACTTCAATGTCCTCTCCTGCGGTCGCCGGCGCTGTCGCCTTTTTATATGCCGTTGCATGCCCTACAATATTGAATGAATATAAAAACAATCCTGCGACAGTCGCTCTTATGATGAAACAGTTTATCATTGATGGCGTTGATCCGATAAGCGATCTCGCAAGCACTACTGTTTCTGGTGGGAGACTAAATTTATTTAACAGTGCCACTCTTGTGTTAAATTATCCCTGCGGTATCACAATTGAACATATTTCATTGATTGATACAAAAGACACTCTTAATGATTATGAAGTATTAGCTGTTATTATTTCCGACACTAATCTAATAACAGATTCATTGCTTTTGCATTATGAGATTTCATCAATTTGGTATATTGATACTCTTGAGAGCACTGCCAACCCGGATGAATTTGCTGCCTATATTCCAGCCCAGTCACCCGGCACGGAAATTAATTACTATCTAACAGCCAGAGATGGTAATGGAGCAGCTGAGACCACGGCAACCTACTCATTTAAAGTAATTGATTATCTGTTTACATTAATACCGGAAACTTTTTCGGATTCAGGACTAGTGGGTGATACTATCTGGTATAATCTTCAATTAGCTAACACAGGTGTTTTTTCTGATGATTATTCTTTAAATGTGTCAGGCAACAATTGGTTAACCACGATATGGGATGAAACCGGATCATTTGAAATAAGTTCCACCGGAACTGTCAGCGCAGATGATACTTTCAATCTTTCTGTCAGAGTAATTATCCCAGCCGGTATTTATGGCGTAATCGATACTGCCCTGCTTAACATTCAATCCATGGGGGACAGTGTTTTATCAAAGCTATCAAACCTATATACCTTTTCCGAGGGGGAACCGATTTCTATACCATTTGAGGATTCCTTCCCAAATCTTTCTTTTGGTGTTACCAAGTGGGTTAAGGCAATTTCTGCTGAAGTTAATACAGTGGGAATATCTGAACCTTCAGATCCGTATAGCGCCAATTTTGATGGTAATCCCAATGGGGCTGATACAATTGTCTCACAACCAATTGACCTTGAAAATGAAACAAATGTAATTTTATCATATTATTATCAGCGAACCGGCGGTGGCGATTCTCCTGAAACCGATGATGATCTCTATGTAGAATATTTAGACTCTGCCGGAAGCTGGCATATTGCCCAGCAGCATCTTGGGTCAGGCGCGGATATGACTGAATTTTCTGAAGTAGTATATCCCCTTCCGGCTGATGCCTACCATAGTGGTTTCAGACTCAGGATCAGAAATACTGGTACTCCGGGGACCTTTGATGACTGGTTTATTGATGATGTTTATGTGGGACACATACAGGCTTACGACATGGAGATGAAACCAGAAGCTGTTTCTTCAATCGGTTTTTCCGGTAACACGGCAGTATTTAGCCTGACTATTTTTAATAAGGGAGCAAACTCTGATGATTATCTCCTTAGTGATTCATCCGGGACTTGGGATCTCCTTTTTTATGATGCTACAGAAGCTTCAGTTATTACTTCGACAGGCCCGGTTCCTGCCGGCGATTCCGTAGAAATTATAGTGAAAGTTGCGATTCCTCCGGGAACAACTCTTAATCTGAGGGACTCTACGGAAGCTTTTGCTGTTTCCACTTATTCCCCTCAACTTTTTGTTTCAAGCAGACTTACATCAATCGCAGCAGGTAATGCTGATAGATTCCCGTTCTATGAACCGGTTATCGAAGATACTATCTATAATTTAATTTGGTCAGAAATTGTTGGTGCTGAGGTAGAAAGCAATGCTATCAATATACCTTCTCTCCCTTACGTTCTAAATCTGGATGGCAGCAATGACTCATTAACTTCATGGCCAATTAACTTGCAGGGTAAAAACAATGTAGTCCTTACATATTCTTACAAAGCCGGCTTGACTGATCCTCCCAATACTGGCGAGTATCTGTATCTTGACTACAAAAATGATTTTGGTGCCTGGATTACGTTTAACCAACATCAGGGTAATGATATCGGGATGTCATCTTTTGAACTGGTCAGTTTAAATTTACCCCTTCATGCTTATCATCAGGAATTTCAGGTTAGGATTCGTTCATCTGGTTCCTGTATTACTTGTGACAACTGGTTCCTCGATAACATCAGGGTTGATTATGCCCCGGAAATTTCAATAAACCCAATGAGTTATAGTGAGACAATGGATCAAAGAGACTCAACTGTAAAAGAACTTGTTATTGAAAATACCGGACTGGGTGCATTGGAATATACCCTACAAATCAATCCCCTGCTTTCCAAGTCAAGCCGATTTTATGAACTTTTAGAAAAAAATGAAATTGAACCGGCGAATAGAACTTATCCTGCTGAACTCTTAATTTTTGATATCCCCAAGGAAGAAGTTGATGATCGTATTGGAATTTCCGTAGAACAAAATGCCGGAGGCCCGGATAATTATGGCTACTATTGGATCGATTCCGATGACCCTAAAGGTCCGGTTTTTGAGTGGTTTGATGTCAGTCTGACAGGTATTGATGTCATTTCTACTCTTGGTGATGATAACTATAGCGGTCCATATGATTTAGGATTTTCATTTTCATATTACGGTAATTATTACAGTTCGTTATATATTGGCTCAAATGGAATTATCGGATTTTTCCCTGATAGTATGAATTCAAGAAATAAAACCGTAATTCCCTCTGTTTCGGGCCCGGAGAATATTCTGGCCTGGCTCTGGGATGATCTTGACCCGACTAACAGCAATAATCCCAATCCTCATATATATATTGACACTTCCGGAAACAGGTGTGTGATTCAATTTGTTGCCTATCCGGAATATCAGGCTGCTGTCGGGGATGTGGTTACAGCAGAAATCATATTAACTCCAAATGGCAATATTAAATTCCAGTATCTTAAAATCGCATCAGGTTTTGATGCAGCTAATTGTGCGGTGGGAATTGAAAATGACTTAGGAACTGATGGACTTGAAGTAGCTTATCTTACGCCATACCTAAAAGATTCTCTGGCAGTTGAATTTACCAATCCGGGAAACTGGCTGATCGGTGAAACCATACGTGGAATGTTGAATTCTGATGCAGTTGACACGATATCATTATTCTTTAATACTGGTGTTCTTGACTCTGGATTATATGACGCTGAGATCATTTTTTCATCAAATGATATTGATGAGTACTATACAGTTATACCTGTAAACCTGAATGTCAATTTTGTCCCCTTGTATATTTGTGGCGATGCAAATGGTGATAAAGATGGTCCTAATGTAGCGGATTTGGTTTATATGGTAAACTTTCTTTTTAAAGGAGGTCCTCCTCCCACATTTTTAGCATCGGCTAACGCCGATGGTATTATTAATAGTGGAAATTTAGTAGATGTAGCTGATTTAGTATATATGGTTAACTACCTGTTTAAAGGAGGGTCTTCCCCTATTTGCGAAGGATTTTAGGGGGTTTTTATATAACTATGATCCATTTTTTTATAAATTTCAATTTGTTTTGTGTCTATGAAGATTTTTACAAATTGACCGATTTACTTTATAATGTATTGTATTTCTGTGGTTAGGTGAATGCGAATCTGACTTGACAACCAGAAGAAAAATATTTATATTATACTTAGTTGCGGAAATCTTCTTTTGGTTACTTGCGTAATCCGAGGTAAATTAGTGAACTTAAGACTTGCATCTCTGATAAAGCTGAAAATATTATATCTAATAATAGCAATTGTCCTTTTCTGTAGTAATTCTATGTTTGGAGAGGATATCGGTAATTATAAGGTTAAAAATAATATAAACCCATCCCTGCAGAGTATTAACAGCTACAATTATAAATCATTTATACCCAATACAGGTCAGTATAATGATTTAGTTAAATTCCGATCTGATGCTGAAAATGCGGTTATCTGGTTTACCGAGAATGAGGTTTATTATCAATTTATCAGATACATTGAAAGAAGTTCATCACCCGATAATATGACTCAGCTTGAATATATCAGCGATAATACTTTTGATAGTCTTGAATTTAGCATTATAAAAATTTCTTTTGATGGTGCAAATAAGCAACCGACGATAATTCCAGATTCTCCCATACCAACAAAAAATAACTATTTCTTTGGAAATGATCGTTCCAAATGGCGCAAAAATATCAGTACCTATCAGGAAATAAAATATCAGAATCTATATGAAGGTATTGATCTTATATATAAAAATAATGGTACTAATATTGAATATGATTTTAATGTTTCAGCCGGATCAAATCCTGAGCAAATAAAAATAAGAGTTCATGGTGCAGATGAAATATATATCAATCAGGATAATAAACTTGTTCTTACTTCCCGTTTAGGAAATGTAATTGAAAACAATCCGGTTGTATATCAAATTGCCGGTAATTCAAAAATACCAGTAAATGCCAAAATAATTCTGCATGATGATAATTCATTTGGATTTGAATTTACGAATGGCTATAACTCTGAATTGCCGTTGATAATTGATCCCGTTCTGGAATACAGTACTTTCCTGGGAGGTAGTTCCAATGATTATTGCCGGAGCGTAGCTGTCGATCCCGAAGACAATCTCTATGCCACTGGTTATATTGCCTCTTCGGATTTCCCAACCGAAAGTGCATATGACAGTATATATAACGGCGGTTCTCCATCCGGATATGATATTTTTGTAACGAAAATATCTGTAACCGGGGATTCAATCTGCTATAGTACATATATTGGCGGTATTACAGGTGATGATAAAGCATATGCTATTAAAGTAGATGCCTTTGGTTCAGCCTATATAACCGGTGTCACCGGTTCTACTGATTTTCCTACTGCAGATTCTATTCAGGGAGATAATGGCGGAAGTAAAGATGCCTTTGTATCGAAGTTATCCCCTGCTGGCGACTCTCTCATATTCAGCACCTACCTGGGCGGGAATGGAGAAGATGTCGGAAACGGTTTGGATATCAATTCAGGTAATGAAATTTATATTACCGGTAAAACTGCCTCGACTGATTTTCCTACTGTCAGCTATTATGACAACAGTCTTGGCGGGACTAAAGATGGTTTTATAACGAAACTTAGCAATACTGGTAATTCTATAGAATTTAGTACTTATATAGGAGGTGCTGACGAAGATGCTGCCCTGGCTATTGCTATTGGGTCTGACAATGACGCTTTTATAACCGGTTATACTACTTCATCCGATTTCCCGGTTGTTAATGCTTATGATTCTGATTTTAATGGTGGTACATCTCTTGGGGATTGTTTCGTTACCCGCCTTAATTCTACAGGAGATATGGTTGAATACAGCACTTTTATTGGTGGTGCTAATGATGATGCTGCCTTGGGAATTGCAATAGATAGTATTGATGAAGTCTTTGTGACTGGTTATACTTATTCATTGGATTTCCCTCTTGAAAATGCCTTTGATATTGATCTCTCCGGAAGTATTGATGCCTTTATTACAAAACTCAATGCCACTGGTGATTCCCTCAGGTATAGTTCATACCTGGGAGGAATAAGCACCGATTTTGCTACTTCCATTGATATCGACCAGTACGGAAAAGCATATGTTACCGGCAACACAAAATCAATTAATTACCCAACTAAAATTGCTTATGACAACTCCTTTAATGGTGATGTAGATGCTTTGATAACCTGTATAGGTGATGGAGGAGACTCCCTGGTTTATAGTACATATATTGGAGCTTCATTCTATGAGTCTGGGTACGGAATTGTTGTCGATACCGGAGAAAATGCTTTTATAGGGGGATATACCAGCTCTCTAGCCTTCCCGACAGTTAATCCTATTCAGGATACTTCCAATGGCCAATTGGATATCTTCCTCGCTAAGATGGCCATTGACGAATTTATTTGTTTCGATTCTGATGGTGATGGTTTTGGTGATCCGAATGTTCCTGAAAATGAATGCCCCGATGATAATTGCCCGGATATTTATAACCCTGTTCAGGAAGATATTGACCTGGATAATGTAGGTGATTCTTGTGATAACTGCCTCTCAATATACAACCCGAACCAGAGTGATCTGGATAATGATGGAATTGGGGATAGCTGCGATATCTGCACTGATACTGATGGGGATGGATTTGGCAATCCCGGTTTCACGGCCAATACTTGTCCCGAGGATATCTGCCCCTCTATTTTCAATCCTGCTCAGGAAGATGCCGATTTGGATGGTATCGGTGATAGTTGCGACAATTGTACTGATTTGGATGGCGATGGTTATGGAAACCCCGGATTCCCTTATAATACCTGTTCCCTTGATAATTGTCCCGATTCTGCTAATACCAGCCAAAGCGATTATGATTCTGATTTAGTCGGTGATGTTTGTGATAATTGTCCCAATAATGCTAATACAAATCAATCAGATGCTGATGGAGATGGGGTTGGGGATGTTTGTGACGATTGTACCGATCATGATGGCGACGGGTATGGAACACCTGGTTATCCAGCTAACACCTGCCCTAACGACAACTGCCCATATGCTTATAATCCGGATCAGACTGATACTGATAGCGACGGAATTGGGGATGTTTGTGATGATGGCTGCTGTACAGCACCAATTCGGGGAAATGCCGATGGAGATGCTCTGGATGAAGTGTTGGTATCTGATTTGGTCTATTTGGTTAATTATATTTTTAAAGCCGGTCCACCCCCTCCATGCCCTGAAGAAGGAAATGCTGATGGTATCGATTCAGTAAATGTTGCTGATCTGGTTTTGCTGGTAAATTTCCTTTTTAAGGGTGGCCCCTCTCCCGCCAACTGTCCTTAAATTTATTCATTTATTTTTTTATTCTAACCATATTATTAAAATTAAAGTAATTTTTTGTGAGATATGTCATATAACTTTATGAATTGAAGTAAATATTTTAACAAAATTTACTATTGGGCAACTCCCTCAATCCCGCCAACGAAATGGGCGGCTTTGATTTCCTGATTCAGTATGATCCGACCGCTCTGACTTTCCAGTCAGCCGTTCCAGGTCAGC
>CAYPUP010000107.1:0-7106 GCA_964413795.1 uncultured Ignavibacteriales bacterium | reverse complement strand
ACGTGGGGCTTTGTCCGTTCAAATTTCTGCTTCGCCATGACTAAGGCTTGCCTCCAAAAAGTATACTATAGCCCAGAACCAGGATTGAACTGGTGACCTCATCCTTACCAAGGATGTGCTCTACCGACTGAGCTATCTGGGCGATTCTAATTTCTATTCGCATTTATCACTTTTGGCCAAAAAAAATAAGGCCACAAGTGCCCATACGGGAACCCTGAATATATAACTTTGGCTTTGAATGTGTCAAGGGTATTTTTACCTAATTTCTAAAAAATAATTGCCTGACAAGTTCTTAACAAAGTTTAATTAGAGCCGTTTTTCGGAAAAACTAAATTTTTATTAACAATAATTGTGCAAAAAAAGCACAAATTATGGGTAATAATTCTTACCCGATCGCCCTAAAAAGTTAAGTTACTGTATCGCTATTCGTTACGTCGATTTTATCAGTTTTATATATTAATAATATGGTATTAAACATAAAAAAGAGCGGGAGACGAGGCTCGAACTCGCGACAAATAGCTTGGAAGGCTATCACTCTACCAGCTGAGTTACTCCCGCTTATTGATCAATTCTATTGGATATTTTTAATAATATCAAGAGCTTTTTTAAAAATATATAATATTATAAGCTCTCCAAATCACTCCATTCGGCATTTTCCAGAAACTGATCAGGCTTATTAAGAAAACTTATGACATGATCAATAGTCGCCCAGTGCATATGTTCTTCGTCAGCAATCCGGTTCAAAATATGTTTAGCGTTGCCATTGTCGGTTTCATCAGCCTTCTCGCGATAAAATTTTTCTGCATTCTTTTCCACCTCACGAGCCTTCGCCCATATATTAACAACGTTCTCATCGCTTGAAAATTCAGAACCCTCTTCTTTCATAGTCTGGAAAATATTTTTTGCCGAAGATACTATCGTTGTTTTTTTGGCTTCTTTATATTCAGCCGCATGGCCATCACGAAGTCTTTTAAAAATATTATAATGCTTGAGTTCATCATCAGCCATCTCTAAAAGGATTTTCTTTAACATAGGATGATCCGTTTTTTCAGCCTGATTCAGATAATAGTTCCGGCCATCGGTTTCCATTTGCATGGCAAATTCAAAAATGTTCATTTCACTCCTGCCTTATAAACTTACAAATTCAATATCTTACCTGTTTCCAGTCATAACTTTACTATAATACTGAAAGTTCCGCAAGGTATTATTTTAATCAGGTCAGACTTGCTGAAAAGTTGTTTTAATATTACCTTGGGCAAATGATAATGAGAATTCTTTTTATTATAACATCAGTACTCATACTGTTTCTTGGCAGTTATATTTATGCTGAAGGGTATACCCCCCCCGAACCGATTGAAAAAGAACATTTTATCTTTTATTTGGATAATACCAAATACCTCGACATGGCCGACAGCCTGCTTCTCTCTACCAGAGCTCATCTTGAAAAGATGCTTTGGGATACGATTGATTATAAATTAAATGTTTATATAATTGATGATTTCAATTATTTTCAAAAAATCATAAAAGGTCATTTCCCTGACTGGGGAGCTGCGGCAGCCTATCCTCCGCAAAGATTAATCGCGATAAAATCACCGGATAAATTTAACCTGAATAAATCCTTATCAGAATTATTGGCGCATGAATATACCCATCTTGCTTTGTCTCATCGAACGGGGCTTCATGATGCTCCCAGGTGGTTTGAAGAAGGTATGGCAATGCTTACCTCTTCGGAGTGGAGTTGGTCGGATAATCTGGAAATGAGCAAGACTGCGGTTTTTGGTGATTTTTATAACCTTAATGATATCAGAAACGTAAATCGTTTTAACGAATCTCAAGCCCATACCGCTTATTCCCAGTCATTTCTTTCGGTAAAATATTTTTTTGACAATTATGGTATTAATGGCATAAACATTTTTCTTGATAGCATTGCTTCGGGAGCAACGATTGATAATGCCCTGCTTGCATCCACTGGAGCAAATTATAAAGAATTCAACGAAGAGATCAAAATTGATCTGAGGAAAAGATATAACCTTATAACTTTATTTGCGGACACTATGTATTTATGGTTAGGACTTGCCATTGTTGTAATAATCGGCTTCTTTTTGAGATATAAAAAGAGACGCGAATATTACAAAAAATGGGAAGAGGAAGAAAAATTGCATTCCACCGATTTTGATTATGGCGACCCGGAAGAGCCGGAAAAATTAGATGATGATGAGCCATGGCGAAGCTAAGCCATAACTTTGAATTTGCCTTTACATTTTTCGGTGTGAAACTGGCTCAGATGTTATCTCCCCAGGGGGCGGATAAATTGGGCTCAGGGCTGGGTACGATTGCTTATCTATTGGCTGGATCACGTAGAAAAATATGTCGGGAGAATCTTTCTCTTAGTATGGGGAATGAACTCACAGAAAAAGAAATAAAAGAGACCACACTTCGTGTGTTTCAAAATATCGGACGGACTTTGGTGGAGTTCTCTCGCTTTGGCGTTACCAGCCAGGAGCGGGTTAAAGAGATAATAATTGGTGATGGGATTGAGAATATAGAAGAGGCATTTCAAAATGGACGCGGCGGAATAATAACAACCGCTCATTTCGGCTGTTGGGAATTGCTTGGTGCCTGGTTTGGATGTATGGGATACCCCATGAACTTTCTGGTTGGTACCCAGCATAATGACAAAGTTGACAATCTCTTTATTGATTTTCGCAAATCTATGGATGTCGGTATTATCCCTTTGAAATCAAGCATTCGTGGCGTTTTCAAAGCTCTAAAAGCTAATAATCTGGTAGGATTGGTATCTGATCAGCATACTGGCAGTGGTCTGGCGATTGATTTTTTAGGTCGTAAAGCTGCGGCCGCTAAAGGACCAGCAACTTTTGCGGTAAAAATCGGAAGTCCGGTTCTCCCCTATCTGATGCGTAGAGAAAGATTCGACCGTCATGTAATAATGGCTGGGAAGCCACTTTACCCTGACAAAAATAGTGATCCCGAAGAGGAAATTAATCGTATAACGATTGAATGTAATCATTTTTTTGAAAAAGGAATCAGGAAGTACCCCGATCAGTGGATGTGGACACACCGCCGTTGGAAAATTTAATCAGAGGTAACATTTTTCTGAAAATTGAGTATTAAATAAGATGATAATGTATATGATAAATAATGTTCTCTCCTCTCAAAGAAAAGGTACAAATTAATGAAAAAGAGATATATTTATTTTGCAGTAATACTTGGAGTAATTCTGGGCGGTTATTTGATTGTCAATGCCATTTTTACCAAAACAATTGATATCCCAACCACCTATGCCAAAAAAGGGGAATTCCTTATCGCTTTAAATGAGAACGGTACTGTTCAGGCAACAAGAGCTGTTACTCTTTCAGCTCCTCGAATTCGAAGCTTGCAAATAACCTGGATTGCTCCCGAGGGATCTACGGTCAATGAAGGGGATGAAATCATCAAGTTTGATGCCACTCAGCAACAGGCTGACTTAGCCGAGAATGAGTCAACTTTAAAGATTAAAAAGACTGCTCTGGTAAGAGCTAAGCAGGAATATACTATTCAGGAAAAACAGCTGAAGCTGGATCTGGAAAAATCCCGCCGCAATTACGATGAAAAAAAACATGAAGCCCCCCGGATTGCAGAAGAAGCCCGCATGGAACGCGAACTGGCTGAATTAAATTTCCAGGCTAAACTTGATCAGCTCACCTCAGATGTTGAAAAAGCCGGTCTTGAGGTTGACCGCGCCCAGGACCAGGTCAATCTGTCACAACATGATTTATCTCAACTGACAATGAAAGCCCCCATTCCAGGATTAGTTGTCTATCTTGAAATATGGAAAGGGGGCAAGATGGATAAAGTTCAGGAAGGGGATTCTCCCTGGCCGGGACAGGGTTTGGTTGATATTCCCGATCTGGGCGAGATGATGGTTGAAACGACAGTATCTGAAGTTGATGCCAATAAAGTTGATACCGGACAGGAAGTAGTAGTAACTCTTGATGCAATCCCAGACGTTAAATATACAGGCCGAGTCACTACAAAAAGCACTTTAGCCCGTCGTAAAGAGTCCGGGTCCAAAATCAACGTCTTTGATGTCGAAGTCAAGATTTCAGAGAAAGATCTGAGATTAAAACCGGGCATGTCAGCCTCTTGCCAAATCGTAATACAACGCCTTCAGAATATTGTTACAATTCCAATCGAAGCGGTTTTTGAAAGAGAAGGAAATACTCTCGTTTATTTTGCCAATAAGAAAAAACAGGATGTTACTGTTGGTCAGCGTAATGACATGTATATCGAGGTAATCAACGGCCTCGAAGGAGATGAAAAAATCTGCCTTGTTGATCCTACTCTTGAAGAGCAGGGTTTGCCGGGTGAAAAAGCAACCGAACCGGAACTTAATAAAGGTAGAAAGCCTCCGGAGCCTTCAGGTACTCCCGGCAATAGAGGCGGCAAAAGAGGCAATTAGCAAGTTATGAAATATGATCATATCTTTCAGATCTCATCTGATTCACTGACGGCACACAAACTTCGTACCCTCCTGACGATGTTGGGAGTTATATTTGGGGTCGGGGCGGTGGTAGCGATGCTTTCAATAGGCGAGGGTGCAAAGAAAGAGGCTCTTGAGCAAATTGAAATTCTCGGTATAAATAATGTTATCGTAAATGCGGTTGCACCGGATCTTGGACGAAGTTCAGATCAGGGACTGGCTAAATCTCAGGGGCTTTCCTTAGCCGATGGAAAAAATATTGCAGAATTTACAGATATGGTGGAGAATGTCATTCCTTTGCGATTTGAACCTATTAAGACAATATACTATGGCTCCCATGAAGCATCGGTTAGGCTTGTCTCAACAATTCCTGATTATGTCCTATCAACATCTATTGAAGTCGAAAACGGAAGGTTTATTACCGAAAGGGATAATAATGAATATTCCCAGGTTTGTGTCCTCGGAGCAAAAGCCAAAAGATCTCTGTTTGCATTCGAGGATCCGATCGGCAAGGAAGTACGGATTGGTGATCTGAATTTTGTAGTAATCGGAATAATGGCTGACAAATATATTGGACGGGGGAAAATTGAGGGATTTGAATTGAAAAATTTGAATGAAGATGTCTATATCCCGCTAAAAACAGCTACCAAAAAATTTGATCGTAAACCCTCATCGGAATCATTCTATACTAACTGGGGTTCAGAAGAGGAACAGGAAGAAAAATTTAACACCCCGGAAATAGATCAGTTAACGATTACAGTCAAAAATCTCGATTATATATCAGCCGTCACTAAGCTGACCGAGAGCCTTCTCAAACGCCGCCACTTTAGCATTGAGGATTATGAAATTGTCGTTCCCGAATCCCTTCTTCGCCAGACAGAAAAGACCCAGAAGATTTTTAATATGGTCATGGGAGCTATTGCCGGGATTTCTTTATTAGTCGGCGGTATTGGAATTATGAATATCATGTTAGCTACGGTATTAGAAAGAACCCGTGAAATTGGGATTCGCCGGGCGGTTGGAGCTACCCGTCAGGATATTATGCGCCAGTTTCTGATTGAGACTATTGTTATCTGCCTGATCGGCTGCGGTGTGGGAATTTTAGTTGGTATCGGAATTGCCCGGGGTATTTCGTTTTATGCTGACTGGCCGACCATCGTTTCCCCCTATTCAATCATTCTGGCGGTAGGTGTTTCTACTGCTGTTGGTGTAATTTTCGGGCTCTACCCGGCTAACAAAGCTTCAAAACTGGATGTAATCGATTCCCTTCGCTATGAATAACAATCTAATAATCATATAAATTGCAGGATCAAAATGTTTAATAAGATATTTATTATTTTCAGCAAATCATCAGTCGTTGTTTTATTTATATTATTCAGCCTCCAATCAATACCGGCGCGAGATATTTCATATGAAGAGGCTCTTGACATCGCCCTGCACCGCTCCAGTCGAGGGGAAATTATCAGGGGTAACCTCGAAGTTGCGGAAAAAAATTACTTTGCCAAACGGGTCGGCTTTTGGGTGCCGGAGATTTCTATTCGCGGTTCGGTTCCTGCGTACGAATCCAATGAAGATTATACCTATCTCCCCGGAACCGATCAAAAGGTTCTTGGTAAACGAACTACAGTTGATTGGGACTCTTATGTAAATTTGGACCAGAACTTGATATCAGGCGGGAAACTCACTTTTCAGGCATTTCTCCGCAGTAATGACTGGGAATATCCTCAGCGGGGAGTTATCGTCGATGAACAACGGCGGCTGGGATCTTTTAATCTCACCCTGGATCAGCCAATTTTAAAACCTTCAGATCCAAAGAACGAATTAAATAATAAAAAGGATGATTTTGAAATCGCCCGAATTACACGACAGGAAGAAACGGCCAGTTTAATGGAGGAACTGACTGAAGCATATTTTGGGGTACTGCAAATGACGCTCCACAAACAGATCACCTCTGAAAAGCTCGAATCCGCAAAATTAAAAACAGGTATCGATTCAATAAAATTTTTCGAGGAGGTTATTTCCGAGGAAGACTGGCTGATTTCATCCTCTGAGCGTCTTGATGCTGAGCTTGAACAGTTTGATATTGAAAATAGTCTTACTACCAAACAACGCGAACTGGTTATGATCCTTGATCTGGAAATTAATGAGAACCTTGTCCTCTCGCCGCCTAAAGATATAAGGGAGTTGACACCTGAACAATCAAAGCTGTTTCTCGCTTCGGCAGATAATTCAAATTCGGTCAAAAAGGCTGAACACGAATATAAAAAGGCTCAGCGATCCTCAAAATACGAAGCTTCATCCAAAGGCCTGACCGGAACTCTTACCGCAAACTATTCCAAAGAGAGTGGATGGGTCAACACTTCGGTGCAGGATCGGGAAGATCTTAACCTGAACACCTGGGGAATCAAACTGGATTTTAATTATCCCATCTGGGATGGAGGTGCATCAGGGGCATCGGTACAAGCAGCTCAGCTGCAGGCGGAACAGTCAAGAATTGAATATGAAAAAGCTCTCAAATCGTCTCGCTCTGAAATTGAAAGCCTTATTAATAGTGTAAATATTTCCGCTAAAAAATTAAAGGTCCTTAAACAGCAAATAGATTTATCCAAAAACAGGCGTGATATAG
>CAYPUP010000106.1:0-7115 GCA_964413795.1 uncultured Ignavibacteriales bacterium | reverse complement strand
TTCGAAGGAAAATATGTTTTATCTTCCGCTTGTTGTTGATGGGGAATATGGCGGAAAATGGAATCTTGATCTTGGCGCGGGAGGGATGAGCTTTCATTATCCCTTTGCAAAAAGTAAAAGTATTCTTGAAAGAAAAGGGATCACCGGTCTGGGGCATGGAGCCGGTGGGTCAATTCCTGAGATGAAAGACAGATTTAAAACGATTGAATTTGCCGGATTTAAAATTGATAATCCGATTGTCTCATGGCCATTGGAAAAGGGGGAAGGGGCATTTTCCAGTGGGGATTTGACTGGTAACCTTGGCAATACAATTCTAAGGCATTTTATCCTGTACCTTGATTATAAAAATGAACGGGTAATAGTCGAAAAGGGGGATGATTTTGGGAAAGTATTCCCTGAAGATCATAGTGGTTTGCAAATAGCTAATATACCCGATCAAGGCGTAATTGTTAACTGGGTATCAGAGGGAACCCCAGCCGACAAAGCGGGATTTTTGATCGATGATTTGATAGTCAGTATCGATGGAAAGAATTGCGAAGCATTGGGTGGAATTATAGGAATAAAAGAGATGCTTCGTAGTGATCCGGGTACAACTTTTAAAATGATAATTAAGCGTGGTGATGAAGAACGCGAACTGAAACTGACCTTAGCGGATCTCTTTAACTAATACAATTTACATTATAAAAAAAGCAGCCAATAATTAATTAGCTGCTTTTTTATTTCAATGATTATTTTAACAGTCGGGTGGAGTTGGTCCGGATTTAAATAAATAATTGACTAACCATACAATATCATTAACTAAGATATTTCCATCCAACGGGATGGAGCAATCCCCTTCCTCCAGACATTCCGGGGCAGATCCACTTTTAAAAATATAATTGACCAGCAAGACAATATCATTAACTAATACTGCTGCATCTTTAGGTAAAGCGACATCCCCTCTTAATTGGCAGCAACCTTCACAAATATCACCAACATTATTTTGGTTTGTGTCAGCCTGATCCGGATTGTAGTCATTAGGGCAATTGTCGCAGAGATCTCCAATGCCATCAGCATCAATATCCATTTGATTCAGGTTGTAAATTTCAGGGCAGTTATCACAAGCATCGCCGAGGCCATCATAATCAAAGTCTGCCTGATCGGTATTTATAATATTCAAACAGTTATCACATAGATCACCAATAAGATCACCGTCGGTATCAGTCTGGTCAATATTATAATTATCAGGACAATTGTCACAAGTATTTCCGAAACCATCATTATCGGAATCCATCTGATCCGGATTGAATACTGTCGGACAAATATCCACATTTCCGCAAATGCCATCGCCATCCCAGTCGTTATAAAAATCTTCCGGACAGGCATCGCAAAGATCCCCGATACCATCGGCATCGGTATCAAGTTGATCCGGGTTATAGGCATTGGGGCAGTTGTCGGGATGACAAGTATTGCCCGGTTGATCGGGATCACCAAAATTATCGCCATCGCTATCTATACAGGCATCACATTCATCCAGGATATAGTTGCCATCAGCGTCAAGAGGAGAACCGGGTCGGAAAGCAAAGCCTCTCGGAGCGATCATTCCGTCATCGTTGCGAATGAATCTTCTAAAGTAGCGCTTTTCCGGGTAGAGATATTCAAAAACCTGTTGGGCGTCTCCGGTTTCAACTACATATATATGGCCATTTGGCCCGATTCTGACTCCCCAGGGACTGGTTGGAAAGTAATCATCATGGATTGGTCCAATCAGGGCACCTGAATTACCATCGTATTCTAGGATGGTATTGTTGATATAAATGGCAATAACGATATTTCCATTTGGTAAAATTGCCATTCCTCTGGTAGAAGCTGGTGAGCCTGTTATCGAAGAGACTAATGTACTGACATAAGCTCCGGTAGTGCCATCATATTCGATTATTTGATCAAGGTAGGTAGCTACATAAAGATTGCCATTTGGGGCAAATTCTAATGCCAACGGGGCTGTCATACCTGTTTCACTTGAGGAGATAAAAGTCCCGATAAGAGCTCCGGTAGAACCATCATATTTTATTATTTGACTTGTTCCATAGCTGCTGACATAGAGGTTTCCATCAGGACCGAAAGTCAAAAATGTCGGACTGTTCAACCCCCCACTTCCCGAAGTAACAAAATCGGAAACCGTACCATTGTCCACATCGATTTTCAAAATTTTATTATTGTTATAACTTGTAGCATAAAGCTGCCGGTCAGGTCCAAAGTTACAATCCCAGGAATTATTTAAATAACCAGTTGCGAGGTTTTGGATCGGAAGACCACTGATGGCATTATATTCTCGAATAAATGAACTCTGATCAGTAACATAGATATTGAATTGTTTAGTTAACTCATCAAGATCGCCGATTGCATTATTGTTACAATCCTGACATTCATCGGGGATGCCATTATTATCCCAATCAACTTTCAGGCCATATTTAATCTCATAGAAGTCGGCAATACTGTTTCCATTACAATCAGGATCACAAACATCAGGCACATTATTGCCGTTTAAATCTACCGAAGGATTGTTGCGGGCCTCATATCTATCCGGTAGACCATTGGAATTACAGTCATCTTCACATTCATCGGGGATACCATTGCTATTGACATCAGGTGCGCCATTGGCAATATCATAATTATCCAGAATACTGTTATTATTGCAGTCTTCACATTCATCGGGAATATTATTGGAGTTAACATCAGAACTAACCTCATATAGAATATCTTCAGCGTCATCAGTTCCATTATTATTGCAATCCGACCCATGACAACCTCCGTTAACAACCCAATCTTCGATTACTTCGGTGACAAGACGGTGAAATCGAAGATCAGTGTTGCTTGTATATCCGGGGAAGGTATGGCAGTAGCTCATAATTGTGCTTCGAGCTGGAATCCTATCACTCCCACAGGAATCAATTTGGGGCCAGAAGCCGTCATGAGTATGGTATGTTCCGAAATTATGTCCCATTTCATGGGCGCTTACAATTATATCCCAATTTCCGCTATTGGGCAGGTTGACCGGAGTGGGGAAGAAGCCATTCATGTAACTTATGATCGAATAAGCTCCCCCTGAACAGGTACCGGCAACGTAAGCCACACCCCCATAGGATGTAAATCTATTGCCGCTAAACATTTGAATCACATTGATGCCGGTTCGGTCTTCATTATTTTCCCAATAATCGGCAAATCCACCCAGATTATCAGGACTAAACGGTTCTCCTCCCGATGTCCATAAGCGGGCAAAAGTAACCATAATTTTAACATTTACATCTCTTACATAGATATCACTTACTGCTCCCATCAGGGTTATAATATAATTGAGGGCAGATGTTTCATCGGGAAATAACTGAACATATGCTTGATCGGCATCAACAGCAATTGTTGAAATTAAAGGTCCACCGACAACATGAGTAGAAAGGTTTATATCTTTCAAATTCGGGATAATGTCATCCGGGGCTTCAACTCCGCAAAAGTTAGCGAAATCCGGAAGATCCCCAAAGGAATTAAACTTTTGTATTAATATCCCGCGTCCTTCGGGGTTGTTGATATCATCGGGATGGTGAGACATAAAATATACCTCGCCATTGCCTCTCTGTACATAACCATTGCCTGATCCCTGTGCGGTGAAGCCAAGGTAGGCAAACGATCCCGGTTCACCTTCAATTTTACCTCTAAAAAGAACGACATCCGGAGTCGGAAGAGTCGTACCATCACCACGCAAAAAACGGGCGGTGGGGGTTATTATATTGAACCGTTCCATCTCAAGATTAAGATTTTCGGTAAATGAAACAGGGAATTCAATTTCTGTTGTTGCCTCAATATTTTTAAGGCTGTTAAAATCAGTGCTTGAAACAGTGGCCTGAATAGCACTTGTTTCGAATTCTACCGCCTTAATAGATTGAAATGGCTTTACGATATTAGCGGCTTCAGCCGCAGCAGTTATTGTTAAAAATAGAATCATTATTAACATCGCAATTGAGGCAAGAATTTTACTCTCAAAGAACTGTCTGTAAAAAACTATCATTACATTTCCTCCAACAGGGTGAGATAAATTAATTTTTCATTTTTACATGAAATTCAATTGTTTTAAAAGATAACAATAATATTAATTTGATGATTAGGACTTCCAATCCAGTAAGTACTATTTTTGATAATATACTATCTAATGTCGATTTTGACAACATTCATTATCTGGCTTTTTGCTTGATTTTATTAATGTTTCAATAAAATCACACAATAAGGGATTATTTCATAACTCCGATTAAGCCATAATAAGGGATAATTTAGGTAAGAGATACCATCGGAAAGCTAAAGTGAAAACCCTGAATAGCCAAGCACCAGAAATAATGCCGGGACCTTGAATCTTTCCAGGGATTTTACAGTATAGTAATGATATAATTCTTGTTTAATAAACAAGAAATGTTCTTGTGCGCCTGAAAGAAGAATATTATTATGGTCGGGAAGAGTAAATGACTCTTCAATATTATTGTATGGAGATTGTGTTAGCAGCTATGAAATTACTTACTCGTTCAGCATGGATCATAGCTCTTTTCACCATATTAATGACCGCCAACTATGTTTCAGCCCAGGATTTATCATCCAAAGCCGATGATCTCCTGAGTATGGCTACCGTGGAAAAATATTGTATTGGGGATCATGATGTAGGACGTCTGGTCTTTGGCATTACGAATTTTGGCATGGCTGGTATTGGTGAGAATAATGGTGTAACAATCGACTGCTTTACCGGGTATCGTGTCAAGTATGGAGAATATCCCAAAGGTTCCGGTAATTCTCATTTTTATAAGGGAGGATTATGGGTTGGGGGAGTTATCGGAAATGATACTCTTGTATCTACAGGAGCGCAGTTAAATAATTCCTCACGGGAGTTTCATCCTATTGAGCCAATGATTAAAAGATCGACACTAAATCCTTTTGCTGAAGGTTATAATGAAGCTGTTTCTGAATTAGATTATATAGGTGTTTATGCCGATACCTTTACTTCTGGCGTTTCAAACCTCCCTTATGATGCTGTTGATCAGCGTTTACACCGGCCACTCGGTCTGGAAGTTAATCAGAGATCCTTTTCATGGTCATATCCACACACAGATGATTTTATCATCATTGAATATAACATTAAAAATATCGGTGGAAATTATATCAAAGATGTGTTTGTGGGTGTTTACTGGGATGTTGATATTCACTCCGGTGGGATTGATCTCTCACGAGCACCTGATCCTTATGGGAGGAAAGCGAATTCAGGAGGCAACAATGACATGGGGGGATTTATTTATTCTGTCCCGTCATTCTATAAAGATTGTGAATACAGTGATTCTATATATTCCGGATGGACGATTGATGCCAATGGTGTCTTTAGCAGTGCCTTAAATGATTTTACCCTCCCTAATGTGGTTGGGATATGTCTATTAAACTCGCCTAAACCGTGGCATAAAGTTGGGTTCAATTGGTGGTCATATAATTATAACCCAGCTTATGATATTGGACCGCAATCACGAGAGCATTACAGATATATGGGGAATGGAACCGGGACACCAATAGGCGACAGAAATATGTATGCCATGATGAGTAATGGTGAAATTGATTTTGATGCCATGTACACTTATTCCATTCAACCGGTTGATCAATACTGGTTGGAACCGTCAAAAAGTGCCGCCCGGACTGTTTCTCGAGGACTTGATTTCCAGTATGTGTTATCGTTAGGACCTTACGATATGCCGCCGGGTTCAGATATTACTGTTCCGATTGCCTTTGTCGCTGGGGAAGGGGTACATACTGATCGCAATAGCTACTACAACAATCTCGCGCGATTCTATTATCCGGATAAATATAGAAGGAATCTTGATTTCTCAGATTATATTAAAAACATCCAAACAGCGCGAAAAGTATATGATATTCCAGGGAAAGATACTGATGGTGATGGTTTTGCAGGTAAGTTCAATATTTGTGATTTCGATACAACCTATTATGAAGGTGATGGCAAACCTGATTTTGCGGCCGCCAATCCTCCTCCAGCACCAAAAACCTGGCTAATTCCGACACAAAATGGACTCCTTGTCCGCTTTAATGGTTATGATTCTGAAAACTCACCTGATCTCTTTTCTGGGAAAATTGATTTTGAAGGATATAATGTTTATATCGCCCGCGACAATCGTGAAGAGAGCTTTTCTCTCCTGACATCTTATGATGTTGAAAATTATGATAAATATACATATACTGATGACCTCCACGATGTCGCCCGTTTTCAGGTAATGGATGAACCTTTTACAAGAGAAGAATTACGATGCCTCTATGGCTTCACTGAGAATCCTTGTGCGGATAGTAATTTTGTTCTGGAGCGCTATTCCTACCACGATCCGTATGTCCTTCCTGATTATCCTGATTCTATCTTTTATTTTAAACCGCATTTTTTTAATTGCTCTCAACTTGGTGTAACAACAAAAATAAGAAAAAGATACCCTGATGAACCCAGACCGGATTCTGTTGAGAACTTGTTGCCCGAATAGCTGACTGATGATGGTTACCCCAAATATTATGATTATGAGATTCTGATAGGTGATTTACTGCCATCAGTGCCATATTATGTTGCCGTGACAGCTTTTGATATAGGTTCTCCAAGTACCGGTCTGCAATCTCTTGAGTCTTCGGTTTTACTTGCTGCCAAAAGTGCCTATCCTAATAATTCATGGGATTTTAAGCCCAATGAAATCGGGAATGTCTATGTCTATCCAAACCCTTATCGACAGGATGCCTGGTATCGAATTTATGGCTTTGAAGGTTTGGGACAGGAGGATCAAATTAGAAACCGAGTTCGCAAAGTAACATTTGCAAACCTGCCGGCAAAATGCACTATCAGAATATTATCTATTGATGGGGATTTGATCCGTGAAATCGACCACAATATGGATGCGTCAGATCCTAATTCCTCATATCAGGAATGGGATCTTATAAGCCGCAATGTGCAGATGATCGTTTCGGGGTTATATTACTGGGTCGTAGAAGATGAAAAGGGGAATTCTCAAATTGGCAAACTGGTAATTCTGCTTTAGAATCCCGATTACTGCCTTTTATTTATTATTTTCCAA
>CAYPUP010000105.1:0-7153 GCA_964413795.1 uncultured Ignavibacteriales bacterium | reverse complement strand
ATTCTTCGAGAGAGAATGACTCGATCAAAATAGTCCCCTGCTCAGTTTTCAGATTGCGCCCATCCTTGTCAATAGTCGCTTCGTAATTATATTTCCCCGGCGTCAGATTTTCAAACAATGCCTGGTATTTTCCTTCGGATGTGTTTATCAAATCCATCTCAAATGATTCTGCTTTTTCTCCTCCATTTAAACGAACCATACCGGTCACGCCGGTAAGGGGTCGGTATCCGGGGTCATAGGCAAAACCTTCGAAACGAATATTTTCTCCCCGGGTGAAAACCTCTTTATCGGGGACAATGCGAACCGGAGCCAGATCATCAGAGACCGTAAGCCAGCTTGTGATCCCTTCAACATAACGGTTATAAACCAGATTATCCTCACCCAAGCCGAGATTAATAAAGCCCCAGGTCCAGAAAGGCAGACCAGTTTGAGCTAATAATTTTCCCGGACCAAAACGGCGATATCCTAAAACAGGTAACTGTCCCTTATGAGTTTTTAATGAGGATCTGACCAGAATTACAGCCTCAGGATTTTCGAAATCACAGGCTATAAGTGAATTATAGGGTGGTAAAGCCGCCCATGCATCTCGAATAGCCGACATGCTCTCAGCCAGTCTTACGGCAGGATGGAAAAGCTGCTCTTCGATTGGCTCGCCATGATAATCAAGGTAATGAATCTCTTCCCGATTGGATTGATAAAACGGGAGGAGATCGTTTAGCCACTTAGCCGGACTTCTTTCTCCGAATTGCTTACCCATAATTACCCAAAGTGCACCCCCTTTTTCACTTAAATATGATTTGATGATATCTTTTTTTGGTTCAAGTTTTGCCGGATCGGGATCATATAGCACAACCAGATCATATTTATTTAGTTCGGTTTGGCGTGAGGGGAACTGTCCGGAGAGGTTGCCCGCTTTGCTGCCGGTTACAATCAGATCAACGTCGTATTTGTCCGACTGCTCGTAGAATCTTTTCAGAAAACCGATTTCATAATCGGGATTATCGACTGCAATTAAAACCAATAGTTTGCTTTTCAGCACCTTGACAGAAAAAGATTTTTGATTATTACTGTTTGTCTCTTCACCAGCCAGTTCGGGAATTGAAATATTAAGCAGCTTTTGCCCCGGCTCGGTTGGAATATATTTGAGAGTGATTTCGCCAAAGCCTTCATCCTGGCTGATTGGAAAGGACTCTTTATCCAGTGTCATATTTGAATCAAGGAGGGAGACTTCGATAATTTTCCCGCGGGCTTCATGCCAGGCAAGTTTCACTTTTACTTCCGTCTGTCGTCCGACAAATACGATAGGATTGAAATCAACATTATCAATACCAACATCAAAACCGTTTAGCCCCCCCGACATATCAACTGTTATAATCGGTGTCTGCAAATTTCGGGCAACGCTGCTCATGTCCCTTCCGGAATTCGAGTTGCCATCAGAGAATAAAATCCAGTAGTCATCCGGTTCAACCGCCTGCATGCGCTGCAGATTATAAAAGGCCTCTCCGAGTGATGTCTTGTCAGGCTTAATTTCAGCTTCATTTGGAGTTATATTATCACCAATATAATATGTTGAAAGATCAACAACTTCGTTAAGATAATTGATCGAATTGGTTGAGAGGAGGGAATCCATTCTGGCTTTACGGGATAAGCCCGATTCGACCCTATCCATGCTAAGCGACCGATCCAGCATCAGACTTACTTTTTGGGGACGTGTATATTCTTTGGTAAAACTGAGTATCGGTTGTAAAAGAGCCAAAAATAGAGCAATTAGAGCGATAATCCTCAGGGCGCTGAGAATAATACGAATGTATTTTGGAAGAGGCGGGTTGGTTTTGTAATAAAGATAAACAGCTAATGCTGCCAGGGTGATAAAAGCCAAAAAGGTTAATACCGGTGATCCGGATAAAAGTTCAATTGAGAGATTTTTAATTCCAAACATATTGTCTGTTATACATTTCCAGCATTTAATTGTTCAGGGAGAAATAATAAAATATATCAATATAAGCCAGTGAAAAATTTATCAGGTTGCCCGGGCTATGGTAAATTGGACCATATTGACGAGGCAATCCCGATATTCGGAGATTTCCAGCGACGATACCGCTTCCAGGCCCTCTTCGCCAATTTGATGAGCCCGCTGGTAAGCGTATTCGATCCCGCCGTTCTCTCTGACAAATTTATATATTTTTTCAAAGTTAATCGACTCTTTGTTATCCTGCAAATACGAGATAATTTCTTTTTGTGTGTCTTTCCCTACTTTTTTCAGGGCATAAATAAGGGGCAGGGTAACTTTTCCGGTGATAACATCATTGCCCGGTTCTTTTCCTGTTACAGCCGGATCACCGGTAAAATCAAGCAGGTCATCGGCTATTTGAAATGCAATACCAATTTTTTCACCAAACTGGGCAAATTTTTGTCTTTCACGCTTGCCACTATTTCCCAAAATTGGGCCGACTTCGCAGGAAACATTAAACAGAGAAGCGGTTTTATCGGCAATTATTGCCAGGTATTCCTCCTCGGAAAGAGAATAGTTCCCGGTCTCCTCGATTTGGCGAAGTTCTCCTACTGATACTCTTTCGGTTGCCCGGGAGATAGCCCGCATAAGCTCAACCGATTCCGGTTCAACCATAATCCTGAATGCTTTGGCAAAAAGATAGTCACCCATTAAAACCGAAATTAGATTGGTCCACTGGGAATTAACCGTCTCCTGCCCTCTTCTAAGCATCGATTCATCAACGACATCATCATGAAGAAGAGTAGCGGTATGGATTAGTTCAATAGCTAATGAACAATCAACGGTATGCTCAGTAAAGTTATTGGCGGCTCTGGATGAGAGGAATAAAAAGGCCGGGCGGATTCTTTTCCCCTTGGTGCGCAGCAGATGCTGGGCAATAGACGTTATCAGCGGGGAATCACCGCGGAGTTGATCATGCAGCTTTTGATCAAAGTCATCAAGATCAGCTTTGATCGGCTGGGTATATTCGTTGAGCTGTTTGCTGTCAATTAATGCCAAAAAGTACCTTCTTTAATATTTCTCGATGAAAATATACCACGATACAGGATTTGTCAATCGATTTACCAATTTGAATAATTCCCTATAATCATTTCTATCAGTGCGCTTCGATAAATGCTATCCAGGTAGTAATCTCTTTCATCATGCCTGCCGCTAAGTTTTACAAATTTTTTCGGTTCTTCGGCAGCATTAAATAACTCCTCACCCATTTTATACGGAATAATATCATCATCTGTTGAATGAGTAACCAAAACAGGGCATTTTATATGGCCAATCTTATCGATTGAATTAAGTTTGTATGTCAAAATTAAATTTATGGGAAAGATTGAAAACATCTCTTTGGCCATCGCTTTAGCGGATGTAAACGATGATTCCACAATAACACCACCACAGGTAACTTTACTGGCCAGATCAACTGCAACCGCCCCGCCTAATGATCTTCCGAATACGATAATCTGTTCCGGTGAAAATCCTTTTTCATTAATCAACCAGTTATAGCAAACCAACGCATCCTGATAAACTTCCTCTTCACCGGGGGAACCCTCCGATTTCCCAAAACCGCGATAGTCAAAGAGCATAATATTTGCGCCTAAACTGAGGATATATTCCACGGTCTCCAGTCGATGCGAAATATTACCGGCGTTTCCATGACAAAATAAGACTACTTTTCTATCTGGTATTTCAATTGAATCCTTACACGGGAAGTACCAGGCATTAATTTTTTCTTTATTCCCGGATTGAATATACAAGTCTTCATATTGCAGACCGATTTCATCGGGAGTCATAGCCAAATTTTTCCCCGGGAAAAAAACCATCTTGTGCTGGGTGAAATAGAGATAAACCCCTGAAAATAAAAATAGTATTGATATTAAAAGGATCGGCCAGATAAACATTTTAACAATTCTCATATGCTCTTAATAATTCTGTCTCTTACAACCTGATACGCAAAGCTAATGAAAAAAAACGGGGTAATATCCCTCACTCCCACTCGATCGTGGCCGGAGGCTTGGAGGAGATATCATACACGACCCGGTTAATACCCTTAATATTGCGGATAATTCGGTTTGAAATCTGAGCTAAAATATCATAGTCAATTTTAGCCCAATCGGCAGTCATGCCATCAACTGATGTTACGCCTCTTAAAGCTACTACATGCTCATAAGTCCGTTCATCCCCCATCACGCCCACCGCCTTTATCGGAAGGAGAATCGCAAAGGCCTGCCAGATGTCATCATAAATATTGTTTTTATGGAGCTCATCAATAAAAATAGCATCAACTTCACGGAGAAGATCACACTGTTCTTTTGTCACTTCACCCAAAATACGAACAGCCAATCCGGGACCGGGGAAAGGATGGCGGCGAATGAATTGTTCCGACAGACCGAGAAGTTTTCCTGTTTCACGCACTTCATCTTTAAAAAGCTCTCTAAGAGGCTCTACCAGTTTTAATTTCATTCGATCTTTTAAGCCGCCGACATTATGATGCGATTTTATAGTTACCGATGGTCCTTTAAAGGAGACTGATTCAATAACATCGGGATACAAAGTTCCCTGAGCGAGAAATTCGATCTCCCCAATTTTCTGAGCTTCAGCTTCAAAAACATCGATAAATGTACTGCCGATTATTTTTCTCTTCTTCTCAGGATCAGTTACCCCTTCCAATCGACTTAGAAATACCTGAGAGACATCGACCGGATGTAAATTAAGATTAAGAGTCTGGAGCATATCAACTACTTCATTAAATTCATTTTTCCGGAGCAGGCCATTATTAACAAAAACGGCATGAAGTTTATCCCCAATCGCCTTTGAAAGTAAAACAGCGGCAACGGTAGAATCGACTCCACCGGATATACCCAGCACAACTTTTTTATTCCCCACCTGCTCTTTGATTCGTCTGATGGCCATTTCCACGAAGGCCTCGGTGGTCCAGTCCCCTTTTACTTTACAAATTTCAAAGAGGAAATTTCTTAAAATATTACGCCCTTCTTCAGTGTGGTGAACTTCCGGGTGAAACTGAATACCATAGAAATTACGTTTATGATTCTCAATAGCAGCCATTTCCAGTGTATCAGAAGAACCCAACTGGGTGAATCCTTCCGGCATCTTTGTTATGGAATCCCCATGCGACATCCAGACTATCGAGTTTCGCGGAATGCCGGCCAGTATAGTCTTATCATTCTTAACGGTAAATTTAGCCCGACCGTACTCTCTTTTCTGTGATGCTTCCAGTATTCCGTTAAACTGTTCGGCGATTAATTGCATACCATAGCAGATACCGAGAATTGGCTTATCAGTATCGTAAAATGATTTTTTAAGACGCGGGGAATCATCGGCGCTTAATGATGACGGTCCCCCTGAAAGGACATACCCTTTTACCGTATCTATTTCGTACTGCTTTAAATCAGCCGTGCAGGAGACTATTTCACAATAAACGTGAGCTTCACGAATTTTTCGGGCAATCAACTGTGTATATTGCGAACCGAAATCGATAATAATGATCATTTCGTTATGAGGAGCCATTATAATCCTTTATTTCTAAATCCCGGAATTACTGTATTTTTAAGATAGGCGTCATCTTGGCAGGGAAATTCTTCAACATAATGCAGGCCACGGGATTCTTTCCGCATCAGAGCCGATCTGATAATCAAATCTGCAACTGTTGCCAGGTTGCGCAACTCCACCACATCATAAGTAGCCGGAGTAGCATAATAAAATTCTTCGATTGCTGATTTAATCTGTTGTACTTTTTCAAGAGCCACATTCAACAATTCGACACCACGGACGATACCTACAAAATCCGACATAACCCTGTTCAATTGCCTGCGATCGTGAGCCAGGATGACTTTTTCCGATGGAGCTTTTAAAGTAGATGCTAACCCATCGATCATTGGTTTCATTGAAGAGACATCAACTGCTTTAGTAAATTCAGATGAGACAACAGAGGCTTGTTTAGCCATCACAACAGCTTCAAGAAGGGAGTTTGAGGCCAGCCTGTTAGCGCCATGCATTCCGGTCATGGACACTTCACCGGCAACATACAATCCCGGCAGCACGGTTTGCCCATTAATGTTTGATAAAACACCACCACAAGAGTAATGGGCTGCTGGAACAACCGGAACAGGGCGCTCGGTAATATCAAAACCACGATTCAAACATTGCTGATAGATATTGGGGAAACGTTCAATTATGAAGGAGGGTTTAAGGTGGCTGATATCAAGGAGGACAAATTCCTTGCCACTCTCTTTGAGTTCTTTATCAATCACACGAGCGACAATATCTCTCGGTGCGAGATCTTTCAGCTCATGCGCTCCTTCCATAATTAATCGTCCATCTACAGATTTTAAAATTCCCCCTTCTCCCCTGACAGCTTCAGAAATTAAAAACGGCCATCTTCCGGGAGTATAGAGCGTCGTGGGATGGAACTGAATAAATTCCATATTGGCAACCGGAACCCCTGCCCGATAGGCAATAGCCACTCCATCACCGGTGGCAATTTTGGGATTGCTGGTATGATAATAAACCTGCCCGAGTCCGCCTGTCGCTAACATCGTAACAGGCGAATAAAATGAATCAAACGAACGCTCTTCTTCACTAAAAACATATCCCCCGCCGCATACTTTTTCCCCTTCAAATTCACACATGATCAAATCAAGCACAATATGATCACGGAAAATATCTATTTGTCCCGACTTAGCCCGACAGGCGGCAAGAAGAGCTCTTTCAATTTCAGCTCCGGTTAAATCGGCTGAGCGGACTACTCTGGGAGCAGAATGCCCTCCCTCGCGTCCTAAAGAATATTCCCCCTCTTTTTTTGTAAATTGAACGCCGTAGTTAACCAGATCACTTATTGCATCAGGGGCCATTGTTACAATTTGCTCAACAAGCTTCTTATCACAAAGCCCGCATCCGGCTGTAAGGGTATCTTTAACATGAGCATCGAATGAATCGGTACTGGCCAGAACAGCGGCAATTCCACCCTGAGCTCGGTTGGTACTGGTATCTTCTTCGGCTTTTTTTGTTACTATTGCTACTTTTGATGAAGATATTGAACCAAAAATAGATTTCATGATTTCTTATAATTATTTCTTTTAAATATAGAAATATTTTGATATTATTATTAATACAAATATAGATATATATAAA
>CAYPUP010000104.1:5396-7164 GCA_964413795.1 uncultured Ignavibacteriales bacterium | reverse complement strand
ATCAGAACAGCGTCTTTTTGAGTCCGGATATTTTAGTACGCTGCAATTGCGCCAGGCTGCAGTTCAAACTAATAAGTATATACCTGATTTTGTTTTACAGGTCCGTGAAAGAAAAACAAAATATGTGACGGTTACAACCGGAGCCGGACAATCCGAATTTGCCGATTTGAGCTGGGATTTATCTGCCGGGCTGGGAAAAAGAAATATGTTCGGTTCGCGCCAGATAGATCTTCTTGGGAGTGTTGTTTATGGCGTCGGGAGTGATAGTCGTATAATTGAAAATTTAATTCGCATCCGCTATACCGAACCCTGGTTTTTAGGCATTAGAATGCCTTTGTCATTATCTTTTACTTATGAACCGGAAGTAAAACACCCGGTCCAGGATTTCAGGGTTAAACAGTGGAAAGCGACTATTTCTACGACTAAAAATTTGGGTCCTCGAACCAAAGCGTATGGAGGTTTGGAATATCAACAGGTCGATATTAGGGGAGTTCCAGAGGAATTGGTCGGGGAAGTAAGAAAAGAGACTGAAGGACTCTCTATTCGGAGGCGGCTCTACCTGACTATGAACAGAGACAGCCGTGACAATATTTTTAATCCCAAAAATGGTTCTGTTCGGGAATTATCTCTGGATTATTTTGGCGGTTTCTTGGGCGGGGATGATAACTTTATAAAAGTAGAAAGTTATATCTCAACCTATCACATCGTTTGGCCGGGGTGGACCTATGCTGCTCGTTTAAAAGGGGGATGGGTCAATGCATTTGATGGATCAGATCTGGTTCCTTCAAAGGACCGCCTCTTCCTTGGAGGAGCAAACACAATCAGAGGATTCAGGGAGAACTCAATTGCCCCTCTTCAGGAGGACAGCCTTCCCGGAGCCGGATTTACGGCTGTATTCAATCAGGAATTTAGATGGAAGACTATCCAGATTTTTAATTGGATTCCGGGAGTAAAGGAACTGTTTAAGAACCTTCCGATTTGGCAATCCCTCTTTTTTGACATGGGTAATGGCTACCGTGATATTAAAAAATTCAGATTCGATGAACTGGTTTATAGCTATGGTACCGGGATCCAGATTCAATCCCCGGCCGGACCGATTCGGCTTGATTATGCCCGCCGTATCCAAACCAAAACGATACCTCTTGATGACCGCTGGCATTTTACTATATTATATGCATTCTAACTGCTCAATTTCAGGAACAGTTTGATTATAAATTAGTTATTACGTTAACAGACTTTGGTTGCGTAATTATGTAAATGATAACAATGAAAAGGTGAATGATGGAATTTATATATTTAGATCATAATGCCACTACTCCGGTCGATCCTGAAGTGATTGAAGCTATGCTTCCCTTCTTAAAAGATATTTATGGCAACGCCAGCAGCGTCCATTCCGGCGGACGGGAGGCAAAAGTGGCGTTGGAAAATGCAAGGGAACAGATTGCAGAGTTTATAAATTGTGAAGCATCGGAGCTTTATTTTACCTCAGGCGGTACCGAATCTGATAACCTTGCGATTTTAGGCACAGCTTATCAACTGAAGCCACGACGCGACCATCTTATAGTTGGTGCAACAGAACATCATGCAGTCCTGGAACCGGCCGAACATCTTCATAAAAAAGAGGATTTCAAACTGGATATCTTGCCTGTTGATAGTGATGGTTTATCATCGCCGGAAAAGCTGGCTGAGTTAGTAACTGATAAAACCGCTATTGTTTCTGTCATGATGGCTAACAATGAGACCGGAGCCATCCAGGACATAGCCTCTC
>CAYPUP010000104.1:0-5386 GCA_964413795.1 uncultured Ignavibacteriales bacterium | reverse complement strand
AAGGTGCCCTCTTTCATACTGATGCTGTGCAGGCGACCGGCAAAATCAAAGTTGATGTCAAAGAGCTTGGGGTTGATTTGTTATCCCTGACCGGGCATAAAATATACGGGCCAAAAGGGACCGGAGCTTTGTTTATCAAACAGGGAATTAAAATTACTCCATTGTTTTATGGCGGCTCGCATGAAAAGAAGCGCCGTCCCGGTACGGAAAATGTTGCCGGTATTGTCGGATTAGCTAAAGCCTTAGAAATTGCTGGCAAACGAATGGATGCGGATCATCGAATGCACAAAGAGCTCTCAAACTATTTCATTGATAAAATCACTACTCTTATACCTGATGTTCATTTGAATGGTCATCGTGAAAAAAGAGTTATGCCAACGGTGAATCTGTCTTTCAGCGGCATCGAAGGGGAATCGATCCTTCTCTCGCTCGATTTGGAAGGGATCGCTTGTTCCTCTGGATCGGCCTGTACTTCGGGTGCAACCGAACCCTCGCACGTGTTAGTTGCTATGGGAAAAGATAAAGTCGAGGCTCAGGGAGCGATTCGATTTTCGATGGGACGATCAACCACCAAAGAACAGCTTGATTATGTTCTCGAAAAGCTTCCGACAATAATTGAGAGACTGCGCAATATGTCGCCGATTTATCGAAGCAAGGCAAAATAAAAAATGCCCAAAAAAGTATTGGTAGCCATGTCCGGCGGAGTTGATTCTTCGGTCGCCGCTCTCTTATTAAAAGAGCAGGGTTATGATGTGGTCGGGGCACATATGAAGATGTGGGACTATGTCGATGTTGGCGGGGACATTTATAAAGACGGCCGCTGCTGTACGATTGATTCCATTACCGACTGCCGGATGATTTGCGATAAAATTAATGCTCCTTTTTATGTCCTGAATATGTCTGAAAAATTCCGGGGGACAGTGATTGAAAATTTCGTCTCTGAATATAAAAAAGGGAGAACCCCCAATCCCTGTGTTCTTTGCAATACCGATATCAAATGGGCCGCCTTTCTTGATAAAGCACGGGAAGTGGGTTGTGATTATATCGCCACTGGTCATTATGCCTTTGTAGAAAAAAATGATCAAAGTCGTTTTCAAATCAGAAAAGGGGTTGATGAAACCCGGGACCAGTCTTATTTCCTCTGGGGCATTACTCAGGAAGCCCTTTCGATGACATTGATGCCACTGGGTGGATTGCTTAAAACAGAAGTCCGTAAAATTGCATCAGAACACGAATTGAGAACAGCTGATAAAAAAGAATCACGCGAAATATGTTTTGTTGCCGATGACAACTACCGCCGTTTCCTAAAAGAATGGGATGAGAAGAGGGAAATCAAACAGGAGAAAGGGGAGATTGTCCACAGCAATGGGTTAGTCCTCGGCCAGCATGAAGGGACAGCCTTTTATACAATAGGACAGAGAAAAGGTCTGGGGATTGCTTATCCAAAGCCTTTGTATGTTCAGAAAATTGATCCGGTGAGCAATCGAGTAATTGTTGGCGATGATGAGGATATTTTTACTACCGAACTTGAAGCCATCAATGTTAACTGGGTGGCAATTGAACCTCCGAAAAAGCCTGTTGAAGCGATGATCAAAATCCGCTACCGCCACCAGCCGGCATTAGCCGAATTAAACCTCTTGACGGATGGCCATATCCATATTAGATTTATGGAAAAGCAGCGCGCCATCACACCGGGGCAGTCGGTTGTCTTTTATAATGACGATGTACTTTTGGGAGGTGGCATAATAAATTAACCTCAGGGAGGGGTCAATGCAGTCTAAATCAATTTTTCGCATTATCATACCATTACTTACTCTTATCTCATTATCACAATTATGTTCCGCCGATGTTGAAATCCCTTTTGACTATTACTATGGCCGCTGGGTTGACGGCCATCAGGTGGGGGGATGGTATGAAGATCAAAAGGATAGAAATTATGATTCCAAATCGCTTACATATCTATTCACTTTAAATAGGTATCAATTTGGTTTAGATTTTATTACCAGGGATATAATTTATCAACGACATTATGATGGATGGATGACACCCATTGGTCATTTTAAAATACGACCAATAAATAACTGGATACTTGGAATTGACAATATTTATTATGTTAATAATAATTCGATCACTTATCCTACTACTGAAGATCCCAATTATAAAGAGTATAAAAGAAATAATTTCAATATGCAGGTATCTTCAAATTGGATGAACGTAAATTCAACCAGTCTAATAGATTTTAATCCAGTATTTACGTATTTTGTAAAACCGATAGTCTCTAAAAAAACTCTTAAAATTGATAATTCTTTTAGAATTGAAAGAGGTAACAGAATTAGTGATTATGTATCTTATGCTGAAGACACATCTGATTACGTAAGTTTTTCATCTGATTTTCAAGACAACGATGATATTGAAATATATATCAATAATAATCTTCAATATGGTTTATCTGATAATTCAAATATTCAGCTATATTTTTATTATGATTATTCTAATAGAAAAACTAAATATATTAATTTGAGAAATACCAGGATAGACAAATTATTCGATAATGCTTTAACGGATTGGGATGATCATAGGTTGTTTTACAGAATTAATTTTCTAACATCAAAATTCAACAATGTTCTCATAGACATTTCTTTTGGGCAAGGATTTGAGAAGGAAGATCAATATACCCGATATATTAATTATGAAGTGGGAAAAGATAGTCTTGTCAGAGAACTAGTTAGGGAAGATGATTCTCCGTTTGCAGTTGACTATAATACACTTTCAGCAAATGTCTCGTTTGTAACTAAAGGAGATTTCAAAGATAGAATCATCTTAGATGATTACAACAACTATTACCATAAAATGCTCTTTGATAAACAATTATATGTAAATTTAGCCATTAAATATGATGAACCATATAAAATATCGAGTAGGGATGAAATTCGGATTTTTACATATTTCGATTGTGCCTATGGATTTTTAAATTTATTTGAATTTTATTATAATTCAGAATATGACTGGAATAGACGAGAGTACAATAATCGTGTTTTTTATAGTGCACACTATGAAAATAAAATTGGAATAAAATTTAGATCTTTTAAATATAGTGTAGAACAACCCTCGAAATGGTTAACTGATAAAAATATTGATATTCTGTTTGGTTCAATACCGGAATTTGCTGAAGTGTACATGGATTTTTCATACGAACCTCCAAACTATTTTCACAACACAATTGATAAGATTGGATTGTATTCATTTAAAAAAATGAGATCTGATGAATCTGCTAATATTTCACTTCTTTTAAACCTTGGTTTAGGACAATATTTTGTACTTAATTTTTATTGCTCTGAACATTACAAAAAGAGTGAATTGCAGAGGAGAGACTGTTCCGTTGGATTAGGTAAACGTATTTTACATAAGCTCGACTTCTCTTTAAAATATCAAGATAGCTTTGATGAATATGAAAACCCAGAACCAATTTTTACAGCAACAATAAATGCCCTCTTTTAATTAAAATCTATCTTCACATCATCGCGGTCGGATTCGTCAACTTTAAAAAGCTCTTTCCTGGTATAGCCCAGCATGCGGGCGATAAACATATCCGGAATCTGCTCAATACGAATATTAAAGGTATTCACCGAATCATTATAAAATTCCCGACGGTCTGCTATCTGGTTTTCGATTTCACTGATTCGTTGCTGGAATTGCTGGAAACTACGATCAGCTTTAAGTTCGGGGTAATTCTCTGATACTGCAAAAAGGGTCTTTAATGCCCCGGCGATCATCCCATCCGCATTGGCTTTTTCACCGACAGTTTTTGCGCTCATAAAAGCGGTGCGGGCTTCGGTTACCTGGGTGAGAACATCCTTCTCATATTTCATATAACCTTTGACTGTCTCCAATAGCTTGGTGAGTTCATCATGGCGCTGCTTCAATAGGACATCGATATTGCTCCAGGCTTTGGCTATATTGTTCTTGAGTCTGACAAGACTGTTGTATACACCAATAAACCATCCGATCAGAATGATAAGCAGCAGTACAACTACTACACCAACTACAATTAGAACTATGCTCATAATCTCTCCATTAATAAATAATTATTCAACTTCATAAAAAGCAAAATACTCCCTACAATAAGAAGTATGCCAAAAACAAACAAAAAAATCATTGTATTTCTTATTTTTTTTACAACCTCTTTTTCACTCCGATCGGAAATAATAAAAGTATTCTCGTTTGAACCTTCACGAATTAAAATATTGCCAGGAGCGTTATCATCATTAACTGCTGTTCCCAAAACAAACAACACTTCCTTTGGGGCGATGTAATATTCATAATATTTCCGATCTCCGACACTCGATCCCCAACTAAATTCTATTCCATCTTTAGCTTCAATCGGCTCAAGATTCCATTCGGAGGTATCCAACTCGGTAATATCATTGTTAACCCAGCTTTTCAAAATACTAAGTATCCCTGAAAATGAACCCAAAAAACCGGCTTTTTGATAGAATGCTTTTTTGCAATTTACATAACAGGTGGCTCCCTCAGGATTGACAAGAACCCTGCCGGTATCATCGCTGGCGAAGAATGGGATTCTTTTTTCACCACCGCCGACCGTGTTCCAACTGTATGAGGTATGCGATCTCCCTTTGGAATCAGTGCTGGTTCTTCTCTGATACTCTTTAATAACATACTTATAATAAACGCATTCATTTTTGGAAAATGGGGTGATCAAAATTTCCTGCGGTTCGGCAAAACCGTGAACTTCCACCAAACCCATAGCGATAGAGCGTACTTTGGAGCGGGGGGTGTCATGTATCAGCTTAACCCGGCGCATCTTATTAAAGCCGAAAAAGAAAACAACTCCGCCGCCTAAAAAAACCACAATCGGTATAATAATTTCTAATGCTGGGTTCATTTAATAATACTACTCTTTTAAATTCAATTTATTCAGCTTAAAATATCAGTTTAGGTTTTTCAAGTTTAATCATTTAATTATATGACACATAATCTTGACAGGCATCGATGATCCCTTTTTATTAAATAATAACGATTTAAAATATTAGCAAGGAGGTACTCATGCCGCAGGTAAGATTTTTGGGGCATTCCTGTGTTGCCATAACCGAGGGTAGCCATAAGCTGATTATAGACCCCTTTTTGAATGACAACCCCCAATCGCCGATTAAAGCTGATGATATTGACGTAAATTACATTCTGGTCACTCATGGCCATGGCGACCATATAGGGGATACTTTTTCTATTGCCAGGAGATGCAAAGCGACAGTAATAGCCAATTTTGAACTAGCTAAACTCTGTGCCAAACAAGGGTTAGATATTCATCCCATGCATATCGGCGGCGCTCATAAATTTGATTTTGGCCGAGTAAAGCTGACCATCGCCC
>CAYPUP010000103.1:0-7183 GCA_964413795.1 uncultured Ignavibacteriales bacterium | reverse complement strand
TTCTGCATGCTTCGGGTCTCTTTGAATGTATCGAACATTTGTTGTTTTCAAGGTAAATACAGCTTTCATCTTCTTTTTGCCTGAGGATGTTTGCGCCGGCTGATTCGGCTTCCCTGAAATCCTCTACGAATTCGTCAAATTGGGTTTTGTATTTACCCGTTCTGTATTCTTCTTCGGTTAAATTAATCAGGAATAACCTGCAGCATACCCCGCACTGTGCGCATTTAATCATATTTTAAATTCAGGATGTTAAACTATTTTTATTTTTTTGATTATAATAAAATTTAAATTTTTCCGTTAATTCTTTTTCCCGGATAACCTGAACACGAATTTCTTCTTCACCAGTTTCTTCTCAAGATAACCTGATTTTGTTAAATGCAGGAGATCGCTTCTTGCGGTCTCGTAAGCAACGCCATAAGTATTCATTATCTCATTTATCACAAATGGTTTATCCGGGTTTTTCATGAATTTCTTTAATATATCTGCCTGCCTTAGATTTATATCCCCCGTATCTTTTATAAGATTCATTGCTTCAGCCTGCTCTTTTTGTTTTCTTTTTATATATTTCTCCATTTCATGCAGTGCCTCATCTATTGCAAAAAGATTATATTTAATGAAATACGTGAGATCGTTTTCGTCTGTTTCGGTGTATAAATATGATACGGCATATTTTACCTTTGATCTCAACAGAATTCGTGATATCGGCATAAATTCAAAAAGCCAGTAACCTCGCGTCAAAACATACCAGTAGAATATCGCTCTCGCCGTTCTCCCGTTGCCGTCATTAAACGGGTGGATGAAGCCAATTAAAAAATGAAGAATAATTCCTTTTATTATCGGGTGTATAAATCCGATTCCATAATTTGTCTCATCGCTTGCGAATTTGCAGAATTCTTCCATCAGTTCCGATACTTTTCGGTAGTCTGGAGGAGTATAATAAATCTTATCATCTCTGTTGTCGGCAACAACAATTTCATTATTATCTCTAAATTTGCCTTCATCCTCCTTATTTTTCAAAGTATCTTGAGTTATGTCCTTTTGCAAATCCAGAATCATTTGAGGAGTTATCTTTTTCTCTTTCATTCTTACGATCTTTTGAATTGTGTTATACCCGTTCACGATCATCTGCTCCGAATAATTAAGAGGTTTCCTGTTTTTCCTTAAAATTTCTTTTGCTATCTTTCTCGTTGTTGCGGCGCCTTCAAGCTGGCTTGATGCTATTGCTTCCTCCATCAGAGAATTTATTATATATCTTTCTTTTCCTTTAGTATTAATTGAACCAAAGTCAGTTTCAATGTTTCCTGCCGCGTATTTGTCAAGAATGTGTAATTGCTCTATTGTATCATCACGTAATGAATATTTGAACTCGATATTTCCAAATTCAAATTTCTTGTATTTCGTAATCCTTAAAAATTTTATAAATCCCCATATGAGTTCAGGCGGCAGATTATCCGGAATTTCCCCGTGTCTTAACTCATCCCAATGAAGATATTTCGGCTCATAGCTTGCTATAAATTCAAGGACTTTTCTATCTTTGAATAATTCAAACTTTTCAGAAGTTAACTCCGGCAAAATTTTTACCCAATCAGGTGGCTTTTGAGGTATTTTCATTTTTAATATTAATAAGTCATCTACTAATTTAGTAATTATTAGTAGATAATTAGTATTTGAAGTTTAAATAAAAATCTACTAATTTAGTGATTATTAGTAGATAATTAGCAGTAAAATTATTTCTCCCGGACGATTGCCCCTTTTGGAATTTCACTGTAATTCACGACCTCAATTCCCGAATCAACGATTTTGAATTCAAGCCTCATTCCCTCGGGCAAAAACTTATGTTTCCTCAGTATCGCGTATCTCAGGTGGTTTTGCTCGTTTTTCCCGAGTTCGATTGCGACCTTAGCCCAGTACTTCAACACGTCACCGCCAACTGAGACGATTTCACTTGTGTTAACGTCCGTGTAAACCTGGTTTGTGATTAAAACCGGGATTCCGTATTTCTTCGCTATCCTCAAAAGCTGGGCTATCTGCCGTCCAAGCTCTTTTGTGTCTTTTTCTTCTTCAAGCCGGTATAATGCAGACAGTGAGTCCACGACGACAAGCCCCGCATCAACTTTCTGCACGATGTCCGATAATTTTCTTATCGCAACCTTCTGCTCGTCATAGTCCGACGGCTCAATCATCATGATATTGCCAAGAACCTTATTCGAGTCTTTGCCTGCAATCTGCTGTAATCTCTCGACGGAAAACCCACCTTCCGTGTCAACGTAAATTACTTTTTTATTAAGTGCCGCATTTGCCGCGGCAATCAGTGCGATATTCGTTTTACCTGACGCAGGCGGACCGTAAACGTGGATTATCGTTTTCTCCATTAAGCCGCCGCCTAATATAACGTCAAATTCTTTGTTTACAGGAATCATTTGAATGTGAAATTTACTGCTTATATAATCTATTTGGATTCAGTTTAATATAACAAATATTTAATAAATTAACGTGATATGCCATAAATCAAGGGGCAGATTTAATAGTGGAAAACATACCTTCTCCACAGGTCTTTCAACCTTTGATTACCCCAGCATAAGCTTTATGATTTTTAACATTTTATCCCGCATGACACGCACGCTATTCCCGCAGGCACTACCAAAAAATAACTGCCCGATGCGCACGTAAATTTTAGATGATTGATTTTGTTTAATTACATGAAATTCATATAATATTAAGAGTGGATGAAATATAAATTTAATTAAAAATTTATTTAAAAATGAAAACATTAAATAAAAAAATAACCAGGATATTTATAGTGTATATATTGATAGCGACTATTATGGTGCTTAATTCTGTGCCAGTGTTTGGGCAAAACGCCCCCCCGGAAATTAACTCAACACCAAACGTGACTGCTGAAGTGGGTGTTTTATATAATTATACTGTGAATGCAACGGACCCTGACAATGATGTTTTGACTTATTATCTCGTAATAAGCCCGTATGGAATGACCATTAATTCAAGCACGGGCTTGATTGAATGGACGCCTCTTTATAATCAGACGGGTATTCACAATGTCACAGTTAATGTGACTGATGGAAATGGGGGGTATGCTAACCAGTCATTTAATGTTACAGTGATTGCAGTGATCATAAACCATAAACCGACAATAATCTCAACGCCGGTTACAACCGCAACAGAGGATACTCTTTATACCTATGACGTAAACGCAATTGACCCTGACGGCGACACGCTTGAATACACTTTATCCGATTCTCCTTCAGGTATGATTATAGATTCCGTTTCAGGATTAATATCATGGTTGCCTGATAATTACAATGTCGGGTTAAATTATGTAGAAGTCATAGTTTATGATGAGCATGGCGCAGATGATACCCAAAATTTTACTGTTACAGTAAATAATGTTCCCCCTAATATTATATCCTCGCCTGTGACAACCGCTACGGAGGATACTGCATACATTTATGAAGTGAAATCAGATGAGGAAGGGAGTGTGTATTCTTTGATTACTTCACCACCGAGTATGACTATTGACGTATCTTCGGGGGTAATAGTATGGTATCCTGATAATTCTCATGTAGGTGATCATTCTGTAACAATCCGGGTTGATGATGGTAATGGTGGCACTGATGACCAATCCTTTAATTTAAACGTGATTAATGTTCCTTCGAATATAACCTCTTCACCCATAAACACTACTCTTGAAGATCAGGATTATATTTATGACGTTGAGTGTGATGATGAAGGTTTGGGTTCAACAACGTATTCCCTGATAAACCCCCCTAACAACATGACTATTGATCAGGATACGGGATTAATAAAATGGGTACCTAATAATACGCAGGTGGGTAATCATTCTATTAAAGTTCATGTTGATGATGGTAACGGCGGTACTAAAGACCAGTCGTTTATTTTAAGTGTAATTAACGTACCTCCGACCATAACCTCATCCCCTGTAATCACTGCAACAGAGGGAGTTAATTACATTTGTGATGTGGAATCAGATGATGAAGGCGCAGGAGCCAAATATTCTCTAAACACTTCGCCGTCCAGTGATATGTCCATAGACCCGAACACCGGCGTGATAACATGGGACCATAAAAATATAAAAACATGGCAGTATCAGGTGGAAGTTAAAGTAGATGACAAAAAAGGCGGGAATGACACCCAGAACTATACCTTATTTTTGACGGGTAAAACACCCGGGTGGACTCAGAGTTTTCCCATCGTTAACTGCTGCGGTAATTCTACTTCCGTTAATTCCTCTCTTTGCTCAAATCCAGTTATAGAAGTTGATTTTAACGGCAGCGCTAATATAGTGTGGGTGTTTAATTCTTCTTCTATTCACTACATGAAAATCAGCAGAAACGGGGAATTTCTGGTTAACGACACAACAATAGCTGAATACAAAAACGGGGCAAGCCTGCACTTCCCGAGACTGGCAATAGACTCCAAAGGCAGCGCCCATGTCGTTGCAATGTACTGGAAAAACGAGTACCGCTGGGCTATTTACCGTAAAGTAAACCCGCAGGGCGGGGTGGATATAAGCGAGGGTATTTTCTGGCACGTTCCGACCGAGCCAAACGGCTACAGCCTTGACTTTATGTATCCGACGATAGCAATCGCACCGGATGACAGCCCGGTCATAGCAGTGAACCTTGAATGGCAGTATCCTGACACGTGGTTTTACCTGAATATGGTGGATCAGGCAATATTAGCCGCTGAAATTGAACAGATGAAATTTACCATTAATTTTGTTATGAGTCCAGATTTAATCTCAAACACGCTCTCTGCGGAGGGCTGGGGCGTTCCTGCACCGACGTCACTTATAACTGGAGGTGGCGGGGCTATGCTCATTGCTAATACTATTAACATCGGAATTGATGTGACTACCGGACGCTACCTCAATAAAGCAGGAGCTCAGACTTGGTATCAGGGAATAGAAAACCTTCTTTTCGCAATGGAGTCAGTTAATACTGTCGTAACTGAACTGCCAAGGTACCGTGATGCCATAATGATAGCCAAGAGATATGGGAATACAAACAATTCGTTTAATAAATGGAGATGGTCGGTGGTGGAACAAACAAACTGGTCAAAAGACATCAATACTCTGGACCAGCTTGAAAAACCTTCAATATTAATATCCAATAAATCCGGGCTGAGCATAGTTTGGATTGAAGACAACGTTACTAAAAAAGTTGTTCATGGACATCTTGACGTTTCGACAAGCTCTGATGTCGTAACTGCCTCATTCTCTAAGTTCACTGTTTCTGACACAGCTAACAGCCCAAAAGATTATGTTCCGGGAATCGGCGCGGACTCGAATGGCTCGGCACAGATAACATGGCAAGCGGAGGATGGTTATGTGTACTATGACCGGCAAACAGGAGGTGTTGGTACGTGGGGTATTGATGAAAGATTGCCGGATAATGCAGTATCCAACCTTGCAAGGCCTGAAATAAGCATTGATGACAGTGATTTTCCTTACGTTATGTGGACAGACAACGTAGCTGGGCATAGCGAGATTTTATATAAGATTAGAAATGATAGCGGGGTATGGGGGGAGGTTATACCTCTGACAAACAATTCTTCCGGGGATAATTACCAGATAAGCACCGCAGCAGACGATAATATCCATGTTGTCTGGCAATACGCAGAAAACTGCACCTGGATAAGATATTCAAGAACTTTTACTGACTTTGGCATTGACGCGGAAAATATTAATTTAAGTAATGACAATCCGCCGTTAGGAGAACAAGTTAATATAAGCGTAATCGTTAGCAGGAATTCGCCGAAACCTGTAAAGAACGTAACCGTATGCCTTTTTGTGGATGGCGTTAAAGTTGGGAGTACATCCGTGGACCTAACCTATCCCATAGTAAATTTTACCTTAAACTGGATCGCATCCTTCGGCAGCAACGAAACAGAAAAGAGAGGCATATCCATAGAGATTAACTGTGATAATAAAACCAAGGAAGATGTGAAAAACAATAACATTGGAAACAAAAACATAAACCTGAACGTTGTTGACCTTTATGTTAACTCCTCCGGAATAATAATTTTGAACAATACTCTGGTAAACGATACCATTATAGTAAACGCAACCATTGAAAATAAGGGGGGTTTACCGGCAAATAATACTAAAATAAAGTTTTCAATTGAAGGAGCTAACGGCAAAAAAGAGGATACTAAAATAGTTAATATTTCAGGAAATTCAAACACAACTTTAAGTTTTAACTGGGCAGTTAACTGGTCAGTTGAATTCAACAAAAAACAGGAAACTAAAATAGAGATAATCGCAGACCCCGATAATCAAATCACTGAATCGGATGAAAATAATAATAAGGGTGTTAAGGTTCTGCCTAAACTTTCTAAGGGTAAAAAAAATGACGGTATAGATAAATTTGGAATAATAGTTGATGACGTTTCCTTAGTTCCATACGCGACTCCAATAGGAATATGGTTTGACGAAGATAAGGATGCAACACGGCATTATAATCCCATTGTCACTAATGAATCGGTTATTACCGGTATTAACGATGATTTTGATAAAATTCCAAAAATAAATAAAATTAGAAGCCTGACTTCAGCTTTTTCCTCAAATCCAAACGCAAGATTAAAAATTCTGAATGAATTCTGGAAAAATTCTCCGGGCATAATATTAGTTGAAGACACGCCTCAAAGCAAAATTGTTGGCGCACCTATTGCCTCTTATTTAAACTGGCCTATGGTGCCCTCTTCAACGATTTCAAGCCCGAATGATGCCGCAGAGTTAATCAAAAAGTTAAATGTCAGTTACGTATTTGTCATAGGTAATCAAAGTAAATTAGGTGGCATAATCAGCGTTATGAATAATCTAACTCTGCCCGAAGAAAATAAAAACCTGTTTGTCCGGGTATTCGATCCTAAAGACAGTGCAGGCGAATTTAACAACGTATTAAAAGCATTCGGAGATTCTTCCAGCAGTATATTAATTATGAACACACGGGATCACGAGCCATTAATCCAATCTTCTGTTCCACGTGGTTCGTATATTCGTGAGATAAAAATAGATAGTTCTTCATTGGGATCGGCTCCTTTAGCTGCATATGAGAAAGCAATGATTCTTGACCTAAGGGACGAGGTAATTAACGGAAATCCCGAATTAAGTTAAACTTTAAATATTTCCTTTCATTAATAC
>CAYPUP010000102.1:0-7259 GCA_964413795.1 uncultured Ignavibacteriales bacterium | reverse complement strand
GAAACCGAACACCAATGGCAGATTTTTATTCGCATGGATTGGCTGGTTGATTTTGATTCCGATACTGCTGGTGGATTTACTTATTCACTCGATCCCGGTGAACATGCTCAATATCCCGCCGTTGCAGCCTATGGCGGAAATGTGGTTATTCCATTTGAGAGTTATAATGACGCCACACCAGGGGATCACGATATAGTCTGTTTCTACAACCATGTTGCCAATGGTATCCTTGACTCTCTCCAGACAAGTGTCATTGTTGCTACAACCGATGATGAAAGATTCCCGCGCATTTCTCATGTCACAGGATCCAGATTTATCTGTACCTATATTACTAATAATCAACTCTACTACACTCTGACTGCCGATGGCGGCGCTACCTGGGATACACCGGTTTTGTTTAGTGGTGATGATCATGTTGTCTCAGAATATCGGGCGTCTGATATTAGTGAGGGTGGAAGCAGGATTATCTGGGAGTACCAGCCCGATCTGCCGGATGATACGACCGTTTTGGTACACTTTGCGGCCACTGATCTGATTGCTGATACTGATAATGACGGCGTCCCTGATGATGTTGATAACTGTCCTCTGATTGCTAACGAATTTCAGGAAGATGCTGATGGCGACCTGCTTGGCGATGTCTGTGATGAATGTACCGATACCGATGTTGATGGTTTTGGTGATCCGGGATATGCTGCCAACACCTGCGATGAAGACAACTGCCCTACCACCTATAATCCCGGTCAGGAAGATACCAATACCGACGGTATCGGCGATGCCTGTTGTTGTGTCGATGAGCGTGGTAATGCTGATGGTATAGTAACAGGTGGTCTTCATGTTGACGTTGCCGACCTGGTTTATCTGGTTAATTATCTTTTCAAGAGCGGTCCTATCCCGGGCTGTCCACTGGAAGGTGACGTTGACGGCCTTAGTAGCGGCGGTACTCCGATAAGTGTTCCGGATCTGGTTTATCTCGTTAATTATCTTTTCAAATCTTCTGGAATTCCTCCTATAAATTGTTACTAAAACTGCTTTGATACAAAAAGAAAAAGCCGATTCAATCGAAGCGGCTTTTTTTATGTCTTTATTTCTGTTAGGAAGAAGCTGCCGGCTCAGTAACTTTTATTTTGATGGTTTCCGATAATGCCTGCTCTTGATTAATCATTGGGAATTCTATTCTGAAGGTTGTTCCTATGCCTGGAGTGGATTCAACTTTAAGATTACCGCCATGACTGTCAACGATCCTTTTACAAACCAGTAAGCCAAAGCCGTGGCCATTTACTTTGGTTGTGAATTTTTGTTTAAATAATTGAGGCAGTAGTTCCGGCTCAATTCCTGAACCGGTGTCTGAGATGATGACCGTGAAGGTATTATTTTCGTGATTGGTTTTAAGTATGGTTTTTATTGTTCTTTCTTTACATCCAGTGGTAGCATCGGCAGCATTATTAAAAATGTTATACAATAATTGTTGTATATGAGTGCTATCAGATTCAAACTGAATTTGATCTTCAGTTGCTTCGAGTTGAATGGCCACATTACGGAATCTTTTTTGCGGCTTTAAATAATCGATTACTTCGGTAAGCAGGGTATTAAAGAGGATGATTTCTTTTTGAGAAGAGATAGAAGTAAGATCCATGAGGTTATCGGTAAATCTTTTCATTTTGTCAATATTGGTATATATCGCTTCAGTATATTTTCCAATTTTATCAAAAGCCTTCTTCTTTATCTGTAAATCGAGAAGAGAAAAGTTGCCGGCTACAACTCCGAGAAAGTTATTAAGTTCGTGACCAATTTCTGCGGAGATTTCTCCCTTGGTTGCCATCTTTTCCAATGAAATTGTTTCATCCTGAAGTTCTTTAAGGCGGGAATATGCTCTCTGAGTCTCTTCGAGTAAAAACAGATTTTCCAATGAGAGAGCCAGTTGATTGGCAGCCATCCCTAATAACCCCAAATGAGTGATTTCCTTATTAAGAGTAGTTTCCGAAGCCGTTGTCATGATTAGTCCGTAAAGTGAGTCGGCTCTTCTGATTGGAACAGCAATTATCGGTGTTGATTCATTGTACCAGTTGGGAAGTATGATTTTAGCAATATCCTTATCCGGGTCTATCATAAATAGGGGATGTTCTTCAATTGACGTAATATATATCGGTTCATTAAAACTACTTATTTTAGAATCTGATAATAATCTGGTTAATTTTTCATTTTCAAAGGTCTGGTTATCAACATGGTCATTTGAAATAGTAATCATTCTGAATTCAGTATTATTTCGATCCCAGTATAAAATAGTTCCATCCGTAGATTTGCAGTGGATCATGGCAAACCGCAATGAAACAGTACTCAAAGAACTATGATCACCGACGGTTACCAGCATTTGGTTCAAATTTGAGAGCTGCGCTAATTGCTGTCCGGAATTTTTAGCAATCGATTCTTCCTGAATTTTTTTAACAGCCTTATCAACCGCTTGTCTGATTTCGGAGAGTTCAAAGGGCTTCATGATATAATCAAATGCCCCCTGTTTGATAGCATCCTTGGCGCTGTTAAGGTTGGCATATCCGGTCATAAATATTACACCGGTTTCAGGCTTAAATTGGCGAACTTTACTGATTAACTCAATACCGTCCATCTGTGGCATTCTGATATCGGTCAGGATAAGGTCGGCCGGATCATCCTCGATCATTTCCAGAGCAGTTAAGCCGTTGTCAGCAACACGAATATGATAATCCTCATCTTCCAGAGCATCCTGGATCAATGAGAGGACAATCTCTTCATCATCAACGACAACTATTTTTACAATATTACCGGTATTATTGCTCATGGTAAACCTTAACAGATATTTTATCCAGAACTTCCCTGATCTGGTTAAGATCAAATGGTTTAGTCAGGCACTGTCGGGCTCCTTCATTAATGGCCATCTCTGCTAATTCATCGGGCAGTGAATCGGTCATGATGAAATGTAAATATGGCTTGGAACTTATTGTTTCTCGAAAGACCTGATAACCATTTTTACGAGGCATATGAATATCACAAAAAATTGCGAAGTAGTCATTTGCCAATACTTTCTCAATCCCCTCCTGTCCATCAATAGCCAGCTCTACCTTATAACCTGATTCCATAAGGTACTCTTTCAGTAAATTTCTGATTACCTCAGAATCATCAATGATAAGAATTTTATCCATAAATTCCTCGCCACTATTCTTCCAGGGCATCTATGACTGTTTGCTGCACCTCTTTTATGGAAAAAGGCTTGGACAAAAAGGCACATGCGCCATTGTTTATGGATTGACTGACAGTATGAAGACTGGAAAAACCTGATATTACAATAACTTTTGTGCTTGGTTCAAATTCACAAGCAAATTTTACAACTTCTTCACCCGAAACATTTGGCATCATTAAGTCAGTTATTACTATATCATATTTTTTCAATTTGATTTTCTCGATCGCCTCATCACCATCGATGGCAAGATTGACTTCATAGTCTTCCGAGAAAACCTCATAAAGAAAATTACGGATGACTTCTTCGTCATCAACTATTAGAACTGTTCGTTTCAATTCGATTTCCATAAAATAAACGATTATTTTTAACTAAGATGTATGTATTTTCTTTATACTTGTATCGGTTTCAACAATTGCTTTCTGAATAGGTAATATAATTGTAAAAGTTGACCCTTTTCCTACTTCGGAATCAACCCGGATTTCACCGCCGTGATCCCTGATGATTCCGTAACTTAATGATAGTCCGAGTCCTGTCCCTTTGCCAACCTCTTTAGTTGTAAAGAATGGTTCAAAAATTTTGTTCACAATTTCATCAGGAATTCCAATACCCTGATCAATTACTTTAATTTCGACAGTTCCCCCAAATTCACCAACAGAGGGGCTGAATCCGGTGGTTATTTTGATAACTGAATCAGGTTTGGAAGCATGCATGGCATTTATAATCAAATTTGTAAAGACCTGTTGTAATTGTCCGCCATTAGCCTGAATTATTGGTATATTTTCAGTAGTTTCCACTTCAAGAGTTATTTGATTCATATTCAACTGGTGTTCCACAAAGGTCTTAGTTTCAAGAATGACATCATTGAGTTTGACATCCTCAACTTCTGTGGTATGAGTAGATCTTGAGAAGCGGAGCAGATTTTGAACAATACTTTTACAGCGACGCGCCTGATTTTCTATATATGTCAGGTATCGGATATAGCCTTCTACTGTTTTATCAGGTTTGCCTTCCGGATTATTCTTATGCATTTTTTCCAACGCAAACTGGGCATATCCCAGGATTCCACCAAGTGGATTATTCAATTCATGAGCAACCCCGGCTGCTAATTGGCCAATAGCGCTCATCTTTTCAGATTGAATCAGTTGGGCTTGTGCTTCTTCGAGAGCCAAAGTTCTTTCAACTATTTTTTCTTCGAGATTGCGGTTGTAAGCCTCGATTTCGTCGCGCGATTCACTGAGAGATTCGATCATCTTATTGAAAGTATTTGCAAGATGTCCGATTTCATCGTGCTGATCAAGAATAACTCGTTGGGAGAGATCACCCCGACTGATCTGGTCAGTAACATCGACCAGTAATTTTACCGGTTTAGTGACAAGCTTTACAAAAAACATCATTATCAGGGTGGCTAAAACCAATACGACAATGGTAACTAATATTGCTGTTATAGTCGCTGCAGTTATTGATGCATTTGCCGATTTTAAAGAAAGGATAAGTTTTACACTGCCGATTTCTTCAGTGGTAACCTGTTTCACTTCAGAACCAAATCCGCCGGTAATCCCAAGGGTTTCTCTACTCAGTGATTCTTTTTTAGTGACAACCGGAAGGTTAAATTCAAAGAATTCCGAACCATCATACAGTTCCAGGAAATAGTGTTTGAAATTATTATCCCTTTTACCTACATTATTATGATTTTCTTTAATTTTAATATTTTTTGAATCAAAACTGCCTACTTCCGAAAGAATAACACCTTCAGCATTGCTAATATTGGCATATGTAAATGATTCGAACGAAGGCAGAATAGCCAACAGTCCTTCGAGTTCATATTCCGACTCAAACAAAACACCGCTTTCAGCATTCTTGGCAGTCATTTGTATCATAGTTTCACCGCTGGTATTCAGCTCATTTTGGAATCCTTCAGCCTGGCGCATAATCATATAACCACTAATGAACACCAGACTCATGACCAGCATAGCAATTGTAGGAATAACCAGTTTGATCCGCAATTTACAGCTCTTAATTAATTTAAGGAGGTTCATCGGTACACCTCCTTGGCAATCATCACGAGATCTTCAGGAATTGTTACATTAATATGCTTGGCTGTTTTTTCATTATAATGAAACCATATTACATCAACAGTTGAAACGCGAATTTCACTTGGTTTTGTACCTGAGAGGATTTTATTAACCATTTCTCCGGCTTGAAATCCGACCGCTTTATAATCAAAATCGAGTGCAAACAATGCCCCTGATTCAACTACATATTTGGAGAATCCCATAAAAGGGATGCTTTTTCTTATCGTATTTAATAAAATGTATCTTGTCGATTGAGGATCAAAAAGATCCGGATCAGCCACCGACCAGATTCCCTCAACAGTCATATCAAGAGAATCAAGTGCATGAGGAATATCCTTATTATCCTTGATTTCAATTGCTACCAGAGTCATGCCCATTTGCTGAGCAACAACTTTAGCCGAAGGGATAAGGCTGGCTGTGTTGCTTGTATAAAGAATCCCGATTTTTTCCATATCCGGTACAATTTGTTTAAAGTATTTGAACTGGATATTGGTTGGTATATCAAGCGAAGCGCCTGTGATATTTTCCTCGGAATTAGTTGTCGATTTTACGAAACCGGAAAGGACCGGATTGATAACACCGGCAAAAACTATCGGCGTATTATTGAAATTGTCTTTGGCAAAGCCGGTAGCGGGGCTGCCTATAGTTAATATTATTTCAGGTTTAAGTACCTTTAAGGAATCAATTAATGATTGTTTTTCAGAGGGATTCTGGTTCAGAAGGAAAGAGTAGAAGGCTGCATTTTCATGTGAACCGGTAATTACTTTTTTAGCGCCATGAAGTGTCCTCTGGGTTGAGGTCAGAGTATCACTCAGTAGAATAGCAATAGAAGTATCCGCTTGTGATATTCCATTAGAAGTAATGAATAAAAACAAGCATAATATTATCCATTTTACTTGCTGTCTAATCAAGATGATCTATTTATCCTTCCAATATTGTTTATCAACAAGCGAGCTGCACTAATCCACATAAGTTATAATATTACATAGTTTTTTAATTTATCGACACTGGCTCTGAAAACTTGATGGATTAAAGCATCGCAATTTAATAAAAAAAACATTTTTTTAATATTAAGTAAAAACCTGCCAGGTCGATATAAGATGAAAGACCCGCTCTTTGTGAGCGGAGGAGTAAACTATCTAACTAAAGTATGATAAACATTATGATAAGTGAAATACAAAAAGCAAGGAGGGTCACTTTGCGTAAATGGGTGAATACAGTTACGGCTGTTTACGTTATTGTGTTTCTGTTGTTGTTAGCATCATCCTCGTTCTGCGGGGTAACCGGAAAAATTTCCGGGGTGGTTATTGATGAGGCAACTCAGGATCCCATTGTGGGAGCAAGAATAACAGTCGCTGGTACTGACTATCAAATTTACACTGATATGGATGGTGAATATTTCATCATCAATCTGCCCGGCGGGAAATATGATTTGCAGGTTTCCTATATGGGTTTTGAAACGGTGTTAAAAAAGGATGTCAGGGTCTTGGTTGATTTGACAACCTCGATGGATTTTAATCTGAATCCGGCTCCTATAGAATTGGGACAGGTTATTGTTACAGCCAGCAACCCTGTCATTCAAAAAGATTTGACCGGCACCAAGATTATTTTTACATCTGATAATCTTAAAAACCTGCCCAATGTGGTAAGTGTCCAGTCCATTTTGACCAATTATCCCGGAGTTGTTGCAGATCGTAACAATAGTCTGCACGTCAGGGGTGGCCGTTCGGGTCAGATTACTTACTATTATGATGGATTCAACATTCAGGATCCGTTTGTATCCAATGCCGGAATGCACATAATTCCTACATCGTTAGAGGAATTGTCATTATCCTCAGGTGGATATACCGCTGAATATGGCGAGGCTCTTTCCGGTGTGGTAAATGCAATCACCAGAGAAGGCTCATCTCTGTATCATGGCGGTATTAAAATGTACGAAGGGGCTACACACCCTTATGATGTTAATAGCGGGACTT
>CAYPUP010000101.1:2804-7355 GCA_964413795.1 uncultured Ignavibacteriales bacterium | reverse complement strand
CCTTGATAATGTCACTTTGCCCCTTTCGGCATTATTGATTTCAGGCTTTGATTCTCTTGATATTGCTGTACCGATATTAAAGAAGTACTTTCCTGTTACGGTCGGACAACCCCGTTTAAATCATGGTTATTTTGCTGAACCTGATAAAATGGCCGGTGTTCCTTTAGAAAAATATCTTGTTGCTCTGGGCTTGACGATTAATTGAACTTGCCATTTTTGCCTCCGGTATGTATGTTATTTTGTCACCTGATAAAGTGGGTGTGGAAATTGAGATATTGTGAGCGTAAGAACTAAAAAGAAAAATCTGGCTATTTATCCCGGGACATTTGACCCTGTAACTAATGGTCATCTGTCATTAATTGAACGGGCCTGTCATCTTTTCGATCAAGTCTATGTGGCGGTTGCTGAAAATGTCAAAAAAAAGCCATTCTTTGATTTTGATACCAGAATTGATTTGATTAAAAAGACCTTAGCCAAAAAATCGTTTAATGGCAAAGTGAAAGTTATCGGATTTGATGGTCTTCTGGCCGATCTGGCTGTCCAGGAAAATGCAACTGCAATCATAAGAGGACTTCGCGCAGTATCGGATTTTGAGATTGAGTTTCAGATGGCTCTTATGAACAGAAAGCTGGCGCGGGAAGTGGAAACGGTTTTTTTGATGCCTTCGCTGTCATGGGTTTACCTTTCTTCGACTATCGTTAAAGATGTTGCCATTCATGGGGGCGACATTAAAGGCCTTGTCCCGCCTCCGGTATTCAAGGCGTTTAAAATGAGAATTGCTGCTGATAAAAATAAAGGGTAATTCCTATCTCATTAAATTATTAATATTATTAAAGGATCACCAATTGACTGAACAACAGAAAAAGAATAACGCTGCAGCACCTGCTGAAAATGAAGAGCAGATTCAGATACCGCTGACTGACCTGATTAGAATTCGCTACAACAAGGCGCGCCAGATTGAAGCCGAGGGGATGAATCCCTATCCCTATAAATTTGACCGCACCCACACCACTGCCCAGGTTCAGGAAGAATTTGATCAGTTATTTGAAAATGAAACAGTGGTTAAGTTAGCCGGACGGCTAATGCTGGTCAGGGATATGGGGAAATCTATTTTTGCCGATATCCACGACAGCGAAAGCCGGATACAAATTTATATCAAAAAAGATAATGTCACTGAAGGTGAATTCAAGCTCTGCAAATCTATTGATATGGGGGACATTGTCGGCTGTGAAGGAACTCTGTTTAAAACCAAAACAGAGGAAAAAACTCTAAGGATCACTAAAATTGAACTGCTCAGCAAATCTTTGCATCCCCTGCCGGATAAGCATTCCGGATTGCAGGATGTTGAGGTTCGTTATCGCCGGCGTTATGTCGATTTGATTGTTAATCCCGATGTTCGCAAAACGTTTATCGAGCGGACAAAAATAATTCAGGCGGTGCGGGATTATCTCAATAAATCCGGTTTTCTTGAAGTGGAAACGCCAATTCTCCAGCCTCTCTATGGGGGCGGCAATGCCAAGCCGTTTGAAACTTTTCATAACAAGCTCGATATGAAAATGTATATGCGCATTGCTGATGAACTTTATCTCAAAAGATTGATTATTGGCGGCTATGACAAGGTTTGGGAATACTGCAAGGATTTCCGCAACGAAGGACTCGACCGCTCGCATAACCCGGAATTTTCGATGATCGAATTGTACTGGGCTTACGCTGACTACCGCTATATGGCTCAGTTCTTTGAAAAGATGCTTCGAGAAATAGTCTTTTCTGTTAAGGGTAAATATAAAATTGAATACGATGAACATGAGATCGATTTTGAACCCCCGTTTAGATGGGTCTCAATGATTGATTCCATCAAGGATGCTTGCGGGATAGATTTGTTGCCACTATCATTTGAAGAGGCCAAAAAAGAGGCGGTCAAACTGGGGTGCGAAGCAAATGATCTGATCAACTGGGGAAAATGCGTTGAGGCGATTTGGGAAGTTAAAGTTGAGCCATATCTGATACAGCCGACTTTTATTGTCGATTACCCGGCTGATATTTCACCCCTGGCCAAGAAGCATCGCGAAAACGATCGCCTGACGGAACGGTTTGAGCTTTTTGCTGTCGGCCGTGAGGTTGGCAATGCTTTCAGCGAGCTTAATGACCCGATCGATCAGATGAAGAGATTTATGCAGCAAGGGAAAGCTCTCGAAGCGGGGGATGAAGAAGCTCAGCCTTTGGATGATGATTTTATTACCGCTCTAACCTATGGTATGCCCCCAACGGCCGGACTGGGGTTTGGAATTGACCGGCTGGTGATGCTCTTGACCAATCAGCACACTATCCGCGATGTCCTCTTTTTCCCGCAGATGAAAGATTTAAAGGATGGATCGGTGCCGGTATCAAAAATTTTAGCTCAGATAATCTCTGATGAGAAATAGAAAGTTAAAATAAAATGAATGTGGTTCGTAATAATCGGTTAAGTAGTTCAGGTAATTTTGAACAAACGCCTCGATACGGATCATTACTTGGAACGCGTTTTTTGGGAGGATTGGATATGGTATTTTAAGCAGGTCGGGGATTTTGGTTGATTTTAATTTTTTTTCAGGAGTTCGTTGATGAATATTTATGTTGGAAATCTATCGTTTCAGGCTGGCGATGATGATTTATTGAAAATCTTTGAAGCCTATGGTGAGGTTACCTCGGCAAAAATAATTATTGATCGGATGAGCGGCAGATCACGCGGCTATGGTTTTATAGAGATGCCCGATGATGGAGCGGCTCAGAAAGCTATCGATGAGTTGAATGGCAAAGAGATCGGCGGTCGGGCATTGACTGTAAACCAGGCTCGTCCGAAGGAGAATCGTCCCCCACGCGATAGAAACCGCAGCTAATAATAAAAATTTAATTCCTTTCTTTAGGATATAAAATATACAAAAAACCCATCCCGTTAAGGGTGGGTTTTTATATGAATATATTTTGATAACATTGTCGTCAGCGCTGTCAGGAATCTTCCCTCACAACTAAATCAAAATGTTCATTTGAATTGGTCAGGAAGGGATTCCTGACCTCTCTTTGTCAGATCCCCAAATATCTATTTTTGTTCAATCCACTTGCCCTTTGGCGGATTGTGTATATATTACACCGTTAAAATAGAAGTTTTGCAGTTATCACTGCTTATGGAGGAATTATGGACTACCGTATTGAAACCGACACTATGGGCGAGATGAAAGTCCCGGCTGATAAATATTATGGCTGTCAGACTGCCCGCTCGATACAAAATTTCCGCATTGGCGGAGAACGGATGCCGCGAGAATTAATTCGAGCTCTCGGTATTCTCAAAAGAGCCGCCGCCGAAGTAAACGTCGAACTCGGCACTCTTCCCAAAGAAAAAGGGGATCTGATTATTAAAGCCGCTAACGAAGTTATTGAAGGCAAGCTTGATGAACACTTTCCATTAGTAGTCTGGCAGACCGGTTCAGGTACTCAAACCAATATGAATTCCAACGAAGTAATCGCCAACCGAGCGATTGAGCTGGCCGGCGGAGTGATGGGTTCCAAAAAGCCGATCCACCCCAACGATGATGTCAACAAAGCCCAGTCATCCAATGATACTTTCCCGACTGCGATGCATATTGCCGCTGTCGAAGAAATCCATCGCAGATTGATTCCGATGGTCACACAACTCAGAGATACTTTGACCAAAAAATCCGAAGAATTCAAAGACATAATCAAAATTGGCCGTACGCATTTGATGGATGCCACGCCTCTGACATTGGGTCAGGAATTTTCCGGTTATGCCGCCGCACTGACTTTGGGGCTTGATCGGATTCATGATTGCCTGAAACGCCTTTATCCTCTGGCCCTGGGGGGAACCGCTGTCGGAACCGGATTGAATACCCATCCCGAATTTGCGGTCAGGTCAGCCGCCGCGATTGCCAAAATTTCCGGCTGTAAATTTGTCACCGCTCCCAATAAATTCGAGGCTCTCGCTACTCATGACGCTATCGTGGAAGCTTCCGGGGTTATGAAAACCCTGGCTTGTTCTCTTATGAAAATTGCCAATGATATTCGCTGGCTTGGATCCGGTCCGCGTTGCGGTATCGGGGAAATATCTCTTCCGGCCAATGAACCGGGCTCATCGATTATGCCGGGTAAAGTCAACCCGACTCAGTCGGAAGCGATGACTATGGTCTGCTGCCAGGTAATGGGCAATGATGTGGCTGTTAATATTGGCGGTGCATCAGGTAATTTTGAACTTAATGTTTTCAAACCGATGATGATTTTCAACCTGCTGCAGTCGATCCGGCTATTGGCTGATTCCTGTGAAATGTTTAATGAAAATTGTGCGGTTGGCATTGAACCCAACCTTGCTAATATCAAAAAGAACCTCAATAATTCGTTGATGCTGGTTACGGCTCTTAATCCGCATGTCGGTTATGACAATGCCGCCAAAATTGCCAAGAAGGCTCATGCTGAAGGATCCACATTAAAAGAAGCGGCGGTTGCCTTAAAATTATTGACAGCTGAAGAGTTTGACGAAAAAGTAAGACCGGAAAAAATGCTCGG
>CAYPUP010000101.1:0-2704 GCA_964413795.1 uncultured Ignavibacteriales bacterium | reverse complement strand
TTTATCGGTTCTGCCTTTTTATTCCCTACAAATAATATTTATTTGGAGCGGGCAGGAATCCTTCCCTGCCCGTTTATAATTTTAGAATGCTTCGCCCTTACCAGAATTACATTAATTTATTAGAAATTCATTAGTTGAATCTAAAGTAATTAACCATATATTGCCCCCATGCAAACATCACTGCACATATTGTCTTTGGCAACAGAACTCAGGCAGAATATTATTGGAAGTAAAATTATCTCAACTGAGTTTTACCGGAAAGAACGAGCAGCTTATATCTTTTTTAAAGGGGAAAAGAATAAGATGGCTCTCGGTTTTGTTTACCATCCGCATGGCAACGGAACATTTTTAGTCTCTGCTTCCAAAATTGAGTTAGAAACCCGCGAGAAACCCTGGCCTTTTTTTGGTATCGAGGCTGCTGTTATTGAGAATGTGGAACAGGTTGAATCTGATCGGATCATCAAGATATCTTATGTTATAGTAAATAAAAAGGGGCAAATGATAATAGAGGCGATGGGTGTTAACGGCAATATCTGGAATCTCGATGAGGCTGGTTGTATAACTGCTACTCTGAGAAAAAGATCATATAGCGAAAAGGAATTATATTCCCCACCGTTAAAAATAAAGGGGATGAATCCCTCTGAAATTACTGTTGAAAAAATAAAGGAGCTTCGTGCCAATAATCCCGACAAACCGATCTGGCAGATTCTTGAAAAAAATATATTGGGTTTTAATAAAACCTTAGCCCGGGAAGTTATTCATCGATCAACAGAAGATGATTGGGAAAGCCTTGCCGTTTCTATTAAAGAGATCGGTGATCGATTTAGAAATGCCGAGAAAGGCTACCTCTATCAGATTGCCGGGAAAGTCGAAGTGTATCCCTTTAAGCTCTCGCATATAGATCAGCAGCCGGAAAAATTCAAATCTCTTTCTTTAGCTGTAATGCATTTGTCCGATCTTAAACAGATTCAAACCGAGGAAGCTGACGAAGAAAAAACAATTCTGCAAGCGGTAAAAAAGGAAATTAAAAAACTATCAAAACGAGTTGAAAATATTGAGAACGATCTAAAGGAAGCTGAAGATTTTGAGAAATTCAAGCATTGGGGAGAGCTGCTCAAAATAAATTATGATAGAATTAAAAAGGGGATGACCGAGATTGTTCTTGAGGATGTAATCTCGCCCGATCAAAATGAGATTGTGATAACTCTTGATAATAAAATGTCACCCGTAGATAATATTGAGCACTATTTCAAAAAATATCGCAAAGGGCGGGAAGGATTGGATATTTTAAAGCGTCGTTTAGAAATAACCTATCAGGAAAAAATAAATTTAGAGAATATTTATTCCGAGCTTGAGAATAATTTTGAGAATGCCATCAATCAATATAAATCTGATATAGCTGATTTACTCCCCAGAACAGTTTCAACTGAAGAAATAGCCGTACGACTGCCGTATCGCAAATATACTCTCACCACTGGTTTAACGATTTTTGTCGGTAAGGATGGAGCTGACAATGATCGCACAACTTTTGAATTCGCCAAACCGTATGAGTTATGGTTTCATGCGGCGCAGTGTCCGGGGTCGCATGTGGTAATAAAATATCCCAACAAATCATTTGAGCCCTCGAAAAATGAAATTACTGAGACAGCCGCAATAGCCGCCTGGTTCAGCAAAGCCCGCAACGATACAGCAGTATCGGTAAATTATACTCATCGGAAATATGTCCACAAACCGCGCAAAGCCAAACCGGGTTTAGTGACCGTTGACAGGGTGAAGTCGGTTATGGTGGAACCCCGCAAGCCAGACCTTGTCTGATTTTCCGCGAAGCGTTGTATCAAAAGTACAAATAGAGAATATATTTCTATTATTCCAATAACATTTAGTTTTGTCATACTCGCAAAAGGGTGTGTTGAAAAATTTTTATATTTTATAAATGCATAGCTCCGTCTTTTAATCGGGCGACACAAGGCCGCCCTCTACGCGGATTTTACAAAGTTACCGCGTCGCGAAGGGGCTTATCTCCGTCGCTATTCTTTGCTATAAGAATGTTTTTCAACACACCATAAATGGTGGGCCACCCAAAACAAGGGTAAGTTATATTCCCATTCCCAGAACAAGACCTATCCTGAATTGAGTGGTGCTGATTTCATGAGGTATGCCAGTCAAAATCTGTCCGGTGTCATCTTCTTCGCTTAAAGGATCATCACCATACCATGATTGAGTGCTGGTTCCGGAGGCTTTGATATAGGTAAGGTCGCCATTGAATTCTACGAAAAATCCTTTGCTGGGTGTTGGTCCAAAATCCATGCGTAAACCAAAATCAGCCAGAAGGCCATTGCCGTTAATATCCGATTCGGTTATTTTAAAGCGGAGTAAATGATCATCGTGATCGGAGATAATGGCTCGGGTATATGCAATTCGTGAATTGAAGGTCAATTTTTGATTAAGGAAATAATTAATCTTGAATCCGGCATTGGGGAGATTATAGGTTACTTCATAATATAAACCATTAACATCAGCTATATCAAAATCAAAACGTTCCCAATTGTTATCAGGATCGAGCTGCTAGCCTTTGAGGCCAAAAATATCCTGCTCAATTTTTTGATATTTAAATCCACCTGTAATAGAAAGACTCCCCTTTTTCCCATTCAAAACCAATTTGTCAACTGCTACTAACAAGATATTGTTTTTACCTTTTGCATTG
>CAYPUP010000100.1:0-7416 GCA_964413795.1 uncultured Ignavibacteriales bacterium | reverse complement strand
CGTACCAAGTCTGCCTTGAGGCTGGTGATGTTACTGTCTATTGTGATCTCCATGAAGGCTGGAATCTCGTAAGCTGGCATGTTGATCATGAATCCGACTATATCCTTGATGCTCTGACATCAATCGATGGATGCCTTGAACTGGTTCTTGGTTTCGAACAAGGCGCCCTGACATATGATCCCAACCTGCCGGTCTTCTCTACCCTTTGGGAAGTTGATCATCTAAGTGGTTATTGGATCAAGGTAAACTGTGATATTACTCTTGAAATCACCGGTGCTCCAGTCTCTGCAAGTACTCCAATAAAGGTGTATAGCGGCTGGAACCTTGTTTCTTATCTCCCTGATTTCGGTATGGGAGTCGAAACCGGATTTTCATCTCTTGATGGAAATCTGCTTGTTGCTACTGGTGAAGCTGGCATTTATATACCTGATGACATCAACAGCTCTCTGACTGAACTTGAGCCCTGCAAAGGCTACTGGGTTAAAGTGGGAGCTAATGATGATCTGGTATATCCTGTAACCGGACCGGTCGTAGCTCCTCAGAATTCACGCAGTCTTGACAATAGCTTTGCCGCTAAAGCTGCTACTGATATTACACCTACCACCAACTGGATCAACCTCTACTCTCAGAAGCTGACCCTTGATGGTGAAGTAGTAAAATCAGGTGCGGTTGTTTCTGCCTACACTCAGAATGGCGTAAAAGCAGGTACCATGACCATGACAGAGAACGGATTATTCGGATTTATGCCGGTCTATGCTGACGACATTTCCAGTGAAGTTGTTGAAGGCGTCAAGATAGGCGAATCCTTCTATCTTACTGTTGATGGTGTGGAAACCAAAGAGACATTCACTTTTGAAGATGGCAATGGAGCCCGGGTTGAAATCAGCAATCTTACGGCTGGTGACCACTCAGATGTTCTTCCAACCGAATACTCCCTGTCCCAGAACTATCCGAATCCGTTCAACCCGACTACTACAATTGAATTCTCCCTGCCAACGGCTGGACAGGCTAAGATCGAGGTTTATAATATCCTTGGTGAATTAGTCACTACCCCGTTTGATGGTTTTGCTGGAGCTGGAGAAAATTCCATAGTATGGGATGGAACCAATAGTAGCGGACAGAATGTTTCATCAGGCATTTATTTTTACCGCTTAACTGCCGATGAATATACTGAAACCAGGAAAATGACCTTACTGAAATAAGGTTTAGTTTGAAATATAATACTGATTATTTCATCCGGTCGATTTTAAAAAATCGACCGGATAAATTAGGTGGTGACATGGTGAAAATATCCGTAAGTAAATTACTGATAACAGGAGTTTTGTTGATTTGGTTATCGACTTGTATTCAGGCTGATGTTATCCCAACCAGTGAAGCTCATTTCTTTAAGGGATTTGTATATTACAACGGCGAATTTGCCCCGGTAGGGACAATCGTTGATGCGTACGATCCCGATAATGTTCACTGTGGCACTTATACCGTAGGTGTAGATAACAAATTTGTTCCTGATTCAGCCGGTATATATGGCTATATGGCTGTATACGGAGATGATGGTACCACTCCCGGAATTGATGAAGGAGCTTCCCCGGGCAATGTTCTATCATTTAGATTAATGAATTTACCTGCTGTGCTTGATAGTGGAGTGAATGTTTGGCATGCTGATAAAGATACCAGCACCGCCAATATTTCCGTTAATACGGGTGTTATTGGGATTGATCTGGTAGATCCACCCAATAATACTACCGCTCCTACCTGCGACGCCGGAAGCTGCGATACTATCCGCTTCATGATTGGCGTTCAAAACACAGGTAATGGAATTGATTTTTATGGTGTCAATGTCGTTTCAACCAAAGGCTGGACGGTAATTCCACTCGATACTCTGATGTTCGAAGGAACTGATTCTGTCAGGACTGCTTATGTATATAATGCCTCTGGTGCAACCGCTTATGTCTTCTTTGACGTAGTAGTGCCAACATGGCCTGGAAATGAACCTGACACTCTCAGCTATGAAGTATTCTCACATCTGGATCCAACGGTTAATGTCAGTGGAAGCGTTAATATGTCGGTTACCGTGACCGATATTGGGGACAACCCGAGTGATTTACTCCCGGATCAATTTACACTTAGACAAAACTACCCTAACCCCTTTAATCCGTCAACAAACATCGCTTTTGACCTTACGATTAAGACATCGGTTAGATTGTTAATCTATGATATTCTGGGCAGAGAAGTAGACAATTTTGATCTTGGATCCCTCTCGGCCGGTGAACATAATTTTGATTATGATGCATCGAATAATGCCAGTGGTATTTATCTCTATCGTCTCGTTACCGATTACGGTTCTCAGACAAAAAAGATGATATTGGCTAAATAAGCTGTTTTTTTTAATGAAATATATAAAAACCCCGAATTTTTATCGGGGTTTTTTGTTGTTTTGTTTTTCCACTTTTTCAATTATACTTGATATTTAAAGTAAAACGGTATTTGTTGAATATATGATTGATTACTGCTATGCACAAAAGGAACTAAAGTGCCATTAAAATACAGGCTAATAGGTAAAACCGATGTCGGTCTGGTACGGCCGGGCAATGAAGATTTTCTTCATTTGGATCATAACAATAATGTCTTTGCCGTCTGCGACGGAATGGGGGGGCATCAAGCCGGTGAAGTAGCCTCAATGACTGCATCCACTACCCTTCAAAATCTTTTCAATAATTTTAAAAGTGAATTACAAGATGAGAAACTACTGACAATCGATCAATCTATCCCATCTATTGGAAATATTCTTATTAAATCAATTAGATTAGCTAACAGTCATATTTACCATAAAGCGGCAGCAGATACCGATCTTTCCGGTATGGGGACGACAATTGCCGCAATTGCCCTGCATGGGGATATGATGTCTGTTGCCCATGTCGGCGACAGCCGCGTTTACCGGCTCGAGCAGAGGACACTGGTCCCTTTGACTAGAGATCATTCATGGGTAGCTGAAATTCAAAACAGCCAGAATATTTCTCAGGAAGAAGCGGAATTGGTGGTGGGAAAAAATGTCATCACAAGAGCCCTGGGAGTTCGAAATACGGTTGAAGTTGATTACCGCCTGGTAAGAGTGCGTCCGGGAGATATCTTTATGCTCTGCTCCGACGGCCTTTGCGGTTTTGCCGATGATGAGGATATTTTTAATATAGCCAATAAAGTCCGATTGGATCTGGAGTTGATAGTTGACAGCCTGATACAGTTAGCCAAGGATCGAGGCGGAGCAGATAATATTACTGTTATTGCCATTCAGATTGATGAAGTAGAAAATACCAATCTCTCTGAAATCGAAGTATTTACCGCTCCCGCTGAAAATGAAGAAGAGCAAAATATCGAGAAAAGATGGCTGGATAAATTATCCGAAGCGGAAAAAAAAACAGAAATTCCGAATAGTATTGGAAAAGGAAGCCCGAATAGAAAATTAGTCACCACAATATTTATCCTGTTTATTATTGTAGCCTTCGTAATTATCTATTTTTCTACTTCAGGCAGATACTGATCAATCTTTAATTTTGCTTAGTTGATACTTCGATAAATTTTTATTATTTTAATCATCATATTACTTCAGATCAATTAAACCGGAAAGGCAAATAAGTGTTTAAAATAATCTTTGGATTTTCTGTATTAGTTATATCAATATTTATTTATGGCTGTGATAAAAACAATGAAGACAATGGCGGAACAGGACCTATTATTACAGGCCAACCCGATACTGATTACACCCCCGGCGAACAAGTTACAATCGACATGATTGACGGTCTTTATAACGACACAAGTATTTACACCGACTCTTTAATCACATTTTATATCCGTTTGAATAATAACTCTCCTTATTCCATTGAGGGGTTTACGATGGGATTCAGAATCTTTTCCTATCAAAATTCAGCTACCTGGAACAATACTATTGGTGAATCCACCGGAGCAATTACATTAGGAATGATTGATATACCTCTATTCATAAATACATTCAGCATTACCGGAGCCAATGCCGATACGGTTGGTTTTAGTGGGATAAATATTGGGGGAACAGGCATCCAGCCCGGATTTAATGAACATGCCTTTACAATTCAGATCGGCCCGATTCCATCATCAAAACACGGCGGATGGATCTGCCTTGATACGACATTTTATCCTACCGGGGGAGCCTGGCTCTGGGCAACTTCAGGAGGATCCATTATCCCTGACTGGGATGGACCACGATGGTTCAGGATTGTAAATCCTTCAAAGTGAAATAACTAATCCACTTAAGTGGAGATTAAAACAGAATAGTCAATTTGCCGATTTGAGTATTGCCTTTATCATCCTCAACAACCCAATAATACAAACCGGATACGATTATCTGAACATTGCGGCTTATTAAATCCCATTCATGATAAGATGAAAGGGGATCATCCTTATCAAACTCATGATCTATCTCTTGAATAAGATCGCCATCAAGCGAAAATATTTTTATCGTACACTGCGGAGGCAAATTACCAAACGTCACTTTCCTGACCCTGTCTCTCATTCGGTCTTCTTCCCCCAATCCCTCAAACCCGTTTAAGCGATACCACTGGTCATCACGATATGGATTGGGAAAGACATATACATTATTTATCTCATTCTCCTCTTCATCCCAGATATTATCAGGATAGATCTCTTTTGCATTGAGTAAAATCGATGATTCCAGAGGTTGAATACCTGTAGTAAAGGCGCCATAATCAAATGCCGTAACACTTAAAAAATAGGGTACATTCGGCAACAGACTGTCAATTACAAATTCATATTCATAATATTTGGGATATCCATCTTCAGTCAGCTCTTCAGGCTTAAATTTTTTGATATTTTCAGGAGGGGGCTCATCGGGATAGACTTTTCTTATAGGTGTTTCCACTCCAAATGTTGAACGGTTATAATCGTGGGGAATAAAGTAATAGAGTGATTCGGGGAAATCAGGATGCTGGTAAGGAGTGTACCTGGTATAAAGAAGAGGATCAAAAAGCGAATCAGAGCAGGGGTCTTCACCATATCCATAAAGACACCTTAGCTCTTCCATCGAAAATGGATTATCGATTACCTGGAAACGCTGGACCCCTTCCCGTTCATCAAGGTATACTAATTTATCATAATTTTTAATATCGTATGAAGCCAATAACGAATAACTCTCTTCCCTGTTATCCCGGGCAATATAAACCCGATATCCTTCAAAATCGATTATGTCGGAAAAGATATCCGGAGTGGTCTCAGAGGGCAATCCATTAAACCTGACTTTGACTCCGTTTCTGATCGGCGAAACCCAGATATCAGGGGATGGTGGTGGAGCTTCAGGCTGTAAATCAGGGACATCATCACCAGTATAATAAAAGGTATCCCCTTCACATTCCCGAAATTCACCACTATAACCATCACCATCAGTATCCTTTCCCGGAGTATCCCAGGCTCGTTGCGCAGTGGCAGCATTTCTTTTTATATCAGAGAAATTCAAGTCATTGTAATAGATAGATGGGTAATATTGATAACCGAGAAAAACTTCAAAACTCCACTCATTTTGATGAAGATTTTCGCCGGCAACAAATACTACAGGAAAAGAAAAGGTTCCACCTGGTTGTAAATCCATTGGTCCTACCGACAAGACAATTTGATAATCAAATCCACGGGTCAAATCGCGGGCAATATATTGCAACGGTTCAACCCAGATCAAATCTGTAGGTTGTATGGCATCAGTATAAATGGGGTCAAAGTCTATTTCTCCGTTACTAAGCATGTGATACTTATTTTTATCACCAATCGGGGTTCCTGTTCCATATCCCATGTATCGAAAATTCGCTCTGTGTTGAGGTCCATAATCAAGAACAGGATTGTCATGATAATAGAACCAGTTATAACTTAGATACATTCCGTCTTTTATATCATCTAACAGATATAGACCGGTAACAGCATTTACATGAAATATACCATTATTATAATCGCCATCATTATCAGCCGTCCAGGCCAATACAATGTTATCCTGGTAAGTACAACCGCCATGATAGCTTTCCGATGTTCTTATTAATCCCCCCAGGTCGTCATCCCCGCCCGGATTGCTCTTTCGTGCCCATAAGTCTGGCGCGTGCGTTATATCGATATTCCCGGCATAAGCATCAATATCCCAATAAAGACCTACAAACATATCTTTAATCACTATATTACTGACATTCTTAATAACATAATCAATAATAATAAAATCATCAGTATGGGGATACGACCACGAATAAGATGTCTGTTCCACTTCAATCCCCATCGGTTTATGTCCTCTTAAATCAATAGGATCAAAGGTAGAACCTGAAACACCGGACGTAAAAGTATCCGCATAAACGGCAACATATTCCTGTTCTGAAACTGCATCTTCGTATTCCGGAGAGTCAGGATTGATTTTGGATCTTTTAACCATAGGTTTTACCGGATGAAATTCTCTGGATTTATTATTCATCTCAGCTCCGATTGAAACCAGAGTATCTTTACCTACCACAGCTCCGACCCATAACCCCCCTTTGTAGAAATAAGAATCATTATCCCCTTTGGGATACTCTCCCCGAGGTACTGCCGCTCCGGTAAAACAGTCAGTCGTGACTCCGTTATTTTCTCCAATACCGGCCATTCCGAAATTTGTAATCCCCCAGACAAGTCGGCCGACATCATGCCGACCAATACAATAGGGTGCTACGGTGGAAACAAAACTGACATCTTCCTTACTTTCCGGAGGTACTTCTTTGGCTACGGAAACTATTGATAGTAATGCCGTTACTGTGATTATATAAAAAAATGCTCTAAGTGTCATACGGAAGATCATTATTGTCAGTCCATCAAATTTATAGAATTTTGCTGTTTCTTCCTATACATTGCCCGAACATAATTCCAAACGACAAACTAAACAAGCAGATTAATAAATTCAATCAACATTCCTAACTGGCCATTTCTTATTGGTAAAGACGCGTAATATTCTGAAAAAGTTCATTTATACTCATTCTCATTAATTAATATTTTATTGGGATAATAATAAATAAAAGGCAGTAATCGGGATTCTAAAGCAGAATTACTAATTTACCGATTTGAGAATTCCCCTTTTCATCTTCTACGACCCAATAGTAAATGCCGGAGCATACCCTTTGGACATTGCGGCTGATCAGATCCCATTCATGATAAGAAGAATTGGGATCGGATGGATCGATATCATGATCTAATTCCTTTATTAAATCCCCATCAATTGATAAAATCCTAATCGTGCATTTTGGGGGCAAATTAGCAAAGGTCACCTTGCGAACCCGGTCCCGCATGCGGTCTTCCTGCCCCAGCCCTTCAAAACCATAAATCCGGTAATTTGCATCCTGACGATAAGGATTCGGAAAAACATAAACATTCTCT
>CAYPUP010000099.1:0-7494 GCA_964413795.1 uncultured Ignavibacteriales bacterium | reverse complement strand
AGTACAGCATGGTTCCGGCAATAGCAACAATGACTCCGCCATATAAATTTAAACCGGCAATGCCAAACTGTTCCGATTGAAACGGATTGAAAGCAGCTCCCCAGTTTCCGCTGAATTCACTCAAATGAAAGAGGATATAGAATAATCGAGCTCCAATTACTCCGCCAAAAATCATGATATAAGCGATTGTCAAATATTGTTCGAACGGTTTGTTCATTTTGGTTGAAAGGTATTTTATATAAAGAACTCCTAACAGAAACGAAAGCGCCAGCATCAAGCCGTAGCTGCGAATAGGAATTGAACCGATATGAAATACTTCAGGATACATTATTTTTTATTATCTCCGGTTATGTGTTTTGAAATTGAATGTCTGTTTTTTGATTTATCTAACCTCCAAATTACTAATGTAACCACCAGGCCAATCAATCCTCCAACTATTACATCGGATACGTAATGAAACCTTCCCCATACAGTTCCAAATGCAACTCCAATGGTAAGAAGACCGATAAGCCATGCTCTGCGGCTATAGTATTTAAAACAATACAACGTAATAACCAGCGCAACCCCAAAATGGGAAGAGGGCATGCATCCTCCGCGAACCGCTCCGTTGTCTATAACCACTTCAACGAGTCTCCTGAAAATAGGTCCCTCTATGGCATTGACATATTGTCCCGCAAAAAACCAGCGCGGACCTTCGACAGGGTATAGAAAAAACAATAAGTACGAAAGAAAATAAGTTAAACACACCGCACCCATAGCATTTTTTATAATCTCAAAATCTTTTTTAATATATAGTACGATAAAAAAGACGGGGACCATAAAATAATAGCTAAAATAGCAGAAGGATATAGGTTCAGTCAACCAGGGGGTCAACAGGTTTTGATCAATAAAAAGGGTCGGATTTACTCCAAATATTAAATACTCAAATGAGGTGATCTGGACATCAAGGAAGCTGTCAAATAATAGAAACATAAGACCGCCGGTAGCTCTGTAAAAAAAAGTAAAGAGTAAAACAGGGTAGAGGAGTCTCAGGATACGATGTCGGTTGTTTTCTTTTTCGCTGAAGATTTGTGTAATGACAAAACTTAAAAGAGCCATCCCCGAATAAAACAATAGTTCATCCCAATACTGGCTCCATGACCTTCCGAAAACTGAAACAACAAAAACCATAAGAAGGGAGTAGCCGATTACTAGTTGGTCAAACAGGTAAATCGGTTTTTTTGAATTTTCAGAAACTAAAGTAATCATTCTTTCTTTTTCTTAGGGGACCCCTCTACCACTATTACAATCTCACCTTTGGTAGTTTTACCAAGAACATCTAATACCTCGGATATGGTTCCACGAATAAACTGTTCATGGAGTTTTGTGATCTCCCTTGCCACGCAGGCTCGACGATCTCCGAAAACTTCAAGGATATCATTCAGGGATTTTACAATACGGTGGGGTGATTCAAAAAAAATAAGGGTATGGGGGAACTCAAGTAATTTGCCTAATCTCGTTTTACGGGCGCCGGATTTATTGGGAAGAAAACCTTCAAAGAAAAAACGGTCAGTTGGCAATCCTGATGCCGTCAGGGCCGGGATAATAGAATTTGCTCCGGGAAGTGGTATTACCGATATATTGTTATCGATGGCAGCTCTTACAACCCGGTATGCCGGATCAGATATGCCCGGTGAGCCGGCATCACTTATTACCCCGACCGATGATCCCTGTTTTAAAATAACGATTAATTGTTCAGCTCGGGAGGCTTCGTTAAATTCATGATAACTTATTAATTTTTTTTTGATACCAAGCTTATTAAGGAGCCTGCCGCTATGGCGGGTATCCTCACAGGCAATTATTTCTACCTCTTTGAGAATTTCCAAAGATCGCTCTGTCATATCCCCCATATTTCCAATTGGAGTTGGAACAAGGTATAATTTCCCCGAATCCATAATATATATTGTCCTTAATCCTTTAAGATAACTGAAGGAGGAATAATATTCCGACCCAATTCAGCAATTTCAGGAAGTGAGCGCTTAAATGCATTTTTATTTAAAAGTCTTATCACCTGTTTTATATCTTTTATACTGTAACCAAGATTTATAAGTTCTTTTTTAGAATTAATTCCATCGTCAATAATACTTCCCAAAATAAGATCTATATTTTCGTATTGTACTCCTATTTCCCCTTCATCCGTTTGTCCCGCCCAGAGATCCGCTGATGGGGCTTTGGTGATGATTTGATCCGGGACCCCCAGTATTTTTGCCATCTGCCTAACTTCGGTTTTGTATAGTTCACCGATAGGATTGATCGAACAGGCCAAATCACCATACCAGGTTGTATAACCCAGGCAAATCTCCGTTCGATTTCCAGTCCCAAGAACCATAAGGTTCTTCTCATGAGCGACATCAAACAAAATAGACATCCGCTCTCGAGCCATTTTGTTACCGGCTCGGATACGATTATTTTCGTCTATTCTATCATAATAGGCATCAATCATGGGGCTTATTTCAATTTTCCGATATTCGATCCCGGTTTTTTTAATGAGCGCCATGGCATCATTTTCAGAATTATCTGAAGATGTACGGTAGGGCATAATTAACCCGAATACTTTACCTTTCCCCACGGCTTTGATAGCCAGAGAAGCTGATAAGGCAGAATCTATTCCTCCTGAAAGTCCAATTACAAAACCATTCAAGCTGGATTTTATCAGTCTTGAACTAATGAATTCTTTGATTTTGGTAATAGTGTTGTTTAAATCAATATTTTTAGACATTTATTCACTCCATTAATTATGAACATACAATATGTGATTGTGATCCAGCATTCAAGGAAAATATTATGGTGCTTGACATATATGCCGGGTAAAGTATATTTTAGGTCATTAATTCCCGTATTTGTACAATATGCAAATATATAATTCTGAATACGGGTTTATAAGTTAGCAATTTCTTTGAAGGGAGATATAATGAGCGTAAACAAAGCGATTCTAATCGGACACTTGGGCAAAGACCCGGAATTGAAATATACTACCAACGGCCGGGCGGTAGCCACTTTTTCATTAGCTACCAACGAAAACTGGACTGATCAAAGCGGACAAAAACAAACAAAAACTACCTGGCACAATATTGTAGCCTGGGGAAAACAAGCCGAAGTAATAAATGAATATTGCCGCAAAGGGAAACAACTGTATATCGAAGGCAGAATTGAGAACCGCAGCTGGGATAAAGACGATGGTACTAAAGGATACATCTCAGAGGTTATTATACAAAACTTCCGATTTTTAGGGAGTCGTGATGACGCCCAGGTTTCAGGAGGAGCAACCAGCCAGCCTCAACCAGCAACAGGCAATCCCCCTGGTCCGAGCGAGGCTGGAGATGATGACGACCTTCCCTTCTGATTATTGAAATTCTATGATTTTTCAAACCCCGTTTTAATGAAATGGGGTTTTTTTATGTTCTAAAATGAAACAGTAAAGCTCAATATATAGACTAAATATCTGCTATTGCTACATCCGATATAATATATAAGATATATAATAATAAGTTAAAGTGCAGACTTTATAAAAAACTTTAACTAAATTCATGGAGAAGTACTAATGCAAATCGGATATATTGATGAGAAGTCTCAGATCTTTGCCAGAGTGGGTTATATTTCAATTGCAACAATTGTTTTAACGGCCATAATTATTGGCTATTTTAATTCCATAACAGAAAGTCAAATTGAGCAGGTTTATAATAAAACCGAATTAGCCGCCCTAACTCTGATACCATATATGATATCAGCCGTGATAGCAGCCATTACTGCTATTTGTATTACCAATCTATTACCCTGGTTAAAAGTCGGTAAATCTCTCGATCAGATTGAGATGAGGCTTCGTGAGATGGCTGCCGGAGATCTATCTACCATGCTTAAAACTAAAACCAGCATTCCCCGAATTCAGCCCATAATGATTGAGATGAATAATACTATTGCTATTTTAGGCAACCAGTTAGCTCAATGGAAAGTGATCAATCGTCATCAATGGGAATTGCTTCAATCAATTAGGAAAGCAGCTTCAGCAAATAAAAGTAGTGAAGTCCTTGATCTTGTTAATGAAATGGAAATAAAATGGGAAAGGATCGCCGAATTCGAAAGTAATATAATTACATAATTACAATTACTCTTCAAATCTTTTTTTAAGTTTATTGAATTCTCTTAGAAGTTCCGGCAGCCGGTTAAGAGCCGCTTCTATTCTCATGGCTGCAATTTTATCTCTGGCTGGAGAACCAAAAATCTGTTTTCCTGCCGGAATTGTATTTTTAACCCCTGATTGTGCTCCAACCATAACGCCATCACCCAGTTCAATGTGACCTACAACTCCAACTTGCCCGGCAAGAATAACACCATTCCCGATTTTTGTGGATCCGGATATGCCCACCTGTGCGACAATTATCGAATGCTGACCGATTTCGACATTATGAGCAATTTGAACCAGATTGTCGATCTTAGTCCCTTTGCCTATTCTTGTAGGTCCCAGGGCTCCTCTATCAACAGAGACATTAGAGCCGATCTCGACATCATCATCAATCTCAACCCAACCCACTTGTTTTATCTTTTTGAGTCCGGTTTCGGATTTGGCATAACCAAACCCATCAGAGCCGATAACCGTTGAGGAATGGATAATGACATTATTGCCGATTTTCGTCCCATCAAGGATTTTGACTCCGGGATAAAATATGCAATTGCCGCCAATTACGGCATCACGGCCAATAAAAACCGATGATATCAGTTGTGTCTCTTTACCAATTTGAGCCCCTTTGGAGACATGGCAGAAAGGGCCAATTCCAGCCGAGGGGTCAATCTGAGCTGACTTATGAATTACCGATGAAGTATCAATTCCATCATCAACAATTCTTTCATCAGGATAGAAGAGGTCAATCAATTTGGCAAAAGCGAGATAGGGGTTTTTGATTCTGATACAGGGAATCCCTTTCGAGTCTATATGGGGGGCTAATACCAGAGCGGAGGCTTTGGTAGTTTCGATAAATTTTTTATAGCGGTCATTGGCTATAAAACTGATCTGTCCGGAGGCAGCTTTTTCGATAGGAGCGATACCATTTATGATAACGCTCCCGTCACCATCAACTGTGCCGCCGGCATATTCAGCCAGATCGACTAATGCAATTTTATTGTTCAAGCTCATCTAACAGTTCGAGCACCTTATCAGTGACATCATAGATATCTTTAATATAACCGATGCCCTGCAATGTAAAAATGACATCATAGTTATTCTCGACCGCAAGAGTTTCGATCGCCTTATGGATGTTGGACAGTAATGGCTGTATCAGCTGTTCCTGTTTTTTCTCAGCCGTACCACCCGGACCATATATCCGACGAGTGAATTCATCAAGTTCCTGCTCTTTAAGCGAGATTTGCATTTCCCTTTCCTTTTTCTTTTCATCAGAAAGGATCAGTTTCTGCTTCTCATATTCTGTAGTTAATTCCTGAAGGGCATTCTGTTTTTCAGCCGCTTCATCATCCCATACTTTGCGTTCAAGTTCCCAGTCTTCCTGTGCTTTGGTCCATGCCGGGTATTCCGAATAAATCCGCTCGTCCTGAATATAGCCGATTTTAAGTCCCTGAGCGCTGAGGCTTCCAGCCATCCAAAAGACCAGAAACATACCTACAAAAAGTCCGATTGCAATTTTTTTTGATTTCATAATAATCTACCTCTATTGAATTATATTAATTACCTGAATGTGGTCCCCACCTGGAAGTGGGCTTTCCAACCTTTATTCTGATCGTAAGCCTTATCTAAAGCATATCCAAAATCAAATCCAATTGTACCTATGGCAGGAACAACGATTCTGAATCCTATTCCTACACTTTTATAAAGACTGCTAAACGGTTTAATATCTCTGGTGTGAAGCCAGGAATTACCGGCATCAAAAAAAAGTAATCCATAGAGCTGCCCCTGCGATATGGGAACCTGAAGCTCAATATTTGAAATCAGCATGTATTTTCCGCGTACGCGAGTACGGTAGCTTTCAAAGGTAGTATCTTCGGGAGTATCAACTCCCGGAATAGAATTAGGGTCGATATAATAATAATTAGTATCCGATTGATTGACCACTGAGTCAGGTGTCAGGCTGCCGTCATCATAACCTCGAACGATGCCGTCATAGGCTGTTCCACCCGGTGTAAAACGATCGGTTAGAAGAATTCTGCTGTCTTCTTTGGTTGATGTAATCATACCCCATTGTACTTTTGCTGCCAGAGCAACACCCCCGATTATAGGAAAGAACTTTGCTGCAGATAGATCATGTTTGATTGATTTCCAATAACCGCCAAGGATGCCGCCTGTATTTTCAACGGTGTAGGATACTCTCGATCCCTTGGTAGCAAATTCCGGCAGGTTTCTTGAATCTCTGGTGATAGTCAACGAAATACGAGAGGCGGTGTTGGGTTTTTCATGATATTGAAGTATGGAACCGGGGTAAGGATCGTATGTATTCTGGTCCAGCAGGACATCGGTGAGAGATGATGTTGCTGGATTGTCATAATAATGCTGGGATTTGTATGAGTTATCGCTGACGTAACTATCATGAAAATCATAAAATTTATTTCGTTCCAGAGAGTAGGAGACATAAATACGGAAAAAATTGTCCGGCCAGCGAAGTCTTCTGCCTAATCTGATTGATCCTCCGGTACGTCCTTCAGTATAGTCGTCATACCAGCGGCGATTTGTTGTGTAGGCATTTAAACCCAATAATGTCGGTCGACCAAATAACCAGGGTTCAGTGAATGATAGTGAGAAGGAGTTGCGTCTGTTCCCAAATTCCATATTAAACGAAACATTTTGTCCATTTCCCCTGAAATTGGGGATTCCCATTCCGAAATTACCAACCACTTTATCCTGGCTGTTGTAGCCAGCTCCGGCTGAAATCTGACCTGTTTGCTTTTCTTCTATTTTAAATTCAATGTCAACATCTCCATTGGGGAGATCCAGAGGAACAGGTTCAGCATTGGAAAAATAATTCAAAGCCATAATATCCCTGACCGAACGAATGAGAATGGAGCGGTTAAATTTTTGTCCCGGGAAAAGAGAAATCTCGCGCCGGATGACATTTTCTTTGGTTTTGCGGTTGCCAACAATGCTAACCATGTTTACATAAGAGGGAAGGCCCTCGGCAATTGCATAATTTACATCAACAACCGAATCAGCCCGGGTGGTTCGTTCATCTGTGATGCGGATATGAAGATGTCCGATTTCATAATAGGCGGATGCCAGTTCAAACATCGATTCATCGTATTTTTCCGTATCGAAAATATCCCCGGAATTATACTTGATCACTTTGGACAAATTGTTATTGCTTAGTTCTGAATTGCCGTCAAAAGTAACATCGCCAAAATAATATAGAGGTCCTTCATAAACATTGAGATAAACGGTCATTCGGTTTTTGGTTGTATCAATCTTCAGAGAATCGGAAATCAGGTAAGCATCGATATAGCCCCGTTTATGGTACTCAA
>CAYPUP010000098.1:0-7517 GCA_964413795.1 uncultured Ignavibacteriales bacterium | reverse complement strand
AACCATAATGTAATGACATTAGTGAGGCGAAAGCCTCTCAATGACAATGAAATATTCTGGGAACCGCAAAGTGGTATAATTGATGCTGATAAATTGATTGAGATAGATTGTGTCGTGAACCTCGGCGGTGAAAATATTGCCAGTGGCCGTTGGACGAAAGCCAAAAAAAAGAGAATTCTCGATAGCCGAGTTAAGTCAACAACCTTACTATGTGAAACATTGGTAAAACTGGATAACCTACCTTCCACTTTGCTATCTGCTTCAGCTGATGGATACTATGGTGACTGCAATCAAAAAGAGGTTACTGAAACCTCTCCGCCCGGTGATAGCTTCATCGCCGATGTATGCCGGCAATGGGAAGGTGCAACAAATGTTTGCCGAGATGTCGGTATCAGGGTAATTAATTGCAGGTTTGGAATTGTCTTGTCTAAAAATGGTGGAGCATTGAAAAAAATGCTTCCTGCCTTTCAATTTGGGGTTGGTGGAAAATTAGGATCCGGAAAACAGATAATGAACTGGATAAGTATCAATGATTGTATCCGGGCAATGCAATACCTGATAGAAAATAAGAATATCGAAAGTGCTGTTAATATCGTTGCTCCGGGATCTGTTACAAACACAGAATTTACTCAAACACTTGCCAAATCTTTGAAACGACCGGCATTATTTCCAGTACCTTCATTTTTGATAAAGATGCTTTTGGGTGAGTTGGGTAGCGAATTACTAAAAGAACGATGCAAAATAATTCCTGAAAAATTAATAAATTCAGGTTTCCAATTCAAATATCCTGACATAAATTCTGCCCTGAATGAAATTTTAAAATAAATAAAGAGAGTAAAAATGAAAAAAGTTGACTGGTTTTATTTCCGGACCGGTTGAACCAGCTGCAAAAAATCACAGGAGTTTCTTGTGAATAATAATATAGAGCATGATAAAATGGAAAACGCACGCCAGGCTGCTTATACTGAGAAAGATTTTAGTAAAATTTTAAATGGGATTGATATGGTCATCGCTGCCAAAGGTAAAAAAGTAGAACAGTTCAATCTGAAAAATAAGAACTTTGATAATGCACTATTTAAGGTCATGGTTTTAGGACCAACTGGAAATTTCCGGGCGCCGGCAATAAAAAAAGGAAAGAAGCTGTTTGTTGGTTTTAACGAAGAATCGTATAAGCAGTATTTATAAAAATTATGAAGAATTTCCCCTGGGAACACGAAGCGCAAAAAAAGGTGTTGTTCTATCCTGAAGGGGCTGGAGGAGAGGATGGCGATATACTGGAAATAGGTCCCGGCCGAGGAGATTTATTTCTTGAATTAGCTTCCTCTATGCCGAATAAGAAACTGGTCGCAATTGAATTAGGCACCAAACGATATAATAAACTAATCACCCGTATTGAAAAAAGAGGGCTGGTTAATGTCAGATTAATAAGAGGTGATGCCCGCATAGTGCTGACAAATCATTTTTCAAAAGGAGCCTTTGAAAAAATTTATGTTCTCTTTCCTGATCCCTGGCCAAAAAAAAGACATGCCTTAAAACGCCTGCTTAATACTGAATTTATTTCTTTGATAACACGCTTTCTTAAAAACGATGGTGATTTGTTTATGGCTACCGATGTTGACTGGTATGCCGAATGGGCTGCTATTAACGCCGAGGCGGTCCCTAACCTTGAAAATATGGGTGATCCGTATGTAAGTGCGGAGAATCTATTTAGTTATGCTCCTACTTTTTTTGAGCAAAAATGGCGAGCCGAAGGACGAAAGATTTATTACATGCACTTCAAACTGGTATTACCGGATTAACCTGGCGCATATATAATTTAATCATAAATGTTGGAGTTGGATTCGATTTTGATTAGGAAGCTGATTTAAAAGTTTATTTTCTATCAATAAAGCACACCCGAGTGGTATATTATCATAAGAGACCATCACAAAACCGCGCGTTGCTTCACCTATTTCACCAGTCGACAATATCATATCTTCACCCGAACAGTATTTAATAGTCTGATCCTTATTAAGAACAATATTATTTATTGTGACAAGCCTGCCGAAGAGTTGGAAAAAATTAGTAGTCGGTTTTACTGTTTTTTGAAGGCGGGCAACAAGAATGCCGAGGGTATCAATCGAATCCAATGGAAATGATGTTTCCTGACCAAGAAAGATTCTCCCTCGCGGGCCGGTATAAAATGCATATTGATTAAAACAATTCGGATTTAATCCAAATCGGATTTCAAAATATTCCTTGATTCTGTGTACTATTTCAGGCGTGGCTAATTCTAACATTTTCTTACCTGAGCTATAAAAAATCCATTGGTATTATTATGATGCGGCCATATTCGGACCGTTTTTGAAATTTCAGATGAGTATTGTTTATTATTCCATTCGAGAACAGCATTACTAAAAATAAAATTATCCAATTTTATTTCTTTTAACAGGGCAGTTCGGTTCTGTAATAAAAAATCAATGACTTCTTCATTTTCCTCTGGAGCCATGCTGCAGGTAGAATAAATAAGAATGCCATTATCATTTAACATATCAAATGTTCTCAGAATTAAGTCTTTCTGCCGCTCGGAATAACCGAGAATGCGTTTTATTGACCATTGCCTTAGCAACTCCGGACTTTTACGAATGGTTCCATCGGCAGAACAGGGAGCATCAAGAAAAACAATATCAAATTTCATTACAGGAAATTCATGCAATTCAAAATTCGTTATTACCGTATTTATAACGCCGGCCTTGTTGAGATTAAATTTCAGGGCTCGTATTCTTGAATAACTCCGGTCATTGGCGATGATACAACCTTTGTTATTCATATAAGCAGCGATTTGAGTTGTTTTGGAACCCGGAGCGGCACAGGCATCAAAAACGTCGCATGCCGATTCAAGTTCATCTCTCACTACAAGAGGGGGAAGCATTGACGCCAGCTCCTGGATATAAATACTCCCGATAAATCTCTCTAACGTAAAACTAAGCTTATCGGAATCGGTAATAAAAGCTTCGTTATACCATTCGACTTGTTGTATATTTAATCCATAACTCCTCAACCTGTTTATAACTTCATTGGTTTTATATTTTAGGGTATTGATTCGAAATGATTTATTTAATGGTGTTGTCAATGAATCGACAAAACTGTTTTCATCATCAACAAGCGAGCAGTATCTTTTTAAAAATTCATCGGGAAATATCATTTGTATTATCTCTCAAAACTAATTTATAATTATCAAATCTTCGCAGTAATCATATAAGTATTATGTGATAAATAAATAAAGTTAAAACTTGTTTTACGAAAAAGAATGCATTATAGTACTTATAGAGATAGGCGTCGTATAAAATAATATGCATCCATGTTCAATACAATATGCCCGATGCATGAAATTCACCTCATAGACTGTGTATTGATCTAAGATTATATATTAAAATAGCTCCGATATATTTATTCTTGATTCACAATAAAAAGAAAGGCGGAAAAGATGAGAGTAAAAACTCTTTTGAAAAGAAAGCCCAGGGATGTTATCACCATCACACCACAAGCTACTATTGATGATGCTATGGATATGCTTATTACCAATAAAATAGGATGTCTTCCCGTAGTAGGTGAAAGCGGAAAGCTTTCCGGAATTATCAGCGATAAGGATATTTTCAAAAAAGTCCATGAGACTAAGGGCAAATATCATGGACTAAAAGTCGCTGATGTTATGACAACCGATGTAATTGTCGGGATCCCTGATGATCAAATCGATTATATCGCCGGCATGATGGATAAAAACTGGATTAGGCATGTCCCTATTATCGATGGCGATAATATGATTGGTTTGGTTTCTTTGAGAGATATTATAAAGTCAACGACCAAGAGAAGAGAACTGGAAAATCGTTATCTGAATTTGTATATGGAAGGTATGCATAACCGGGATCAATCAGAAGAAGTATAAGTGATTATGTCACTCTTCATCCTCTGTCTTTTCCGGATAAGTGAAATTTGAAGGGAAGGGGTGAGAAATGGGAATTATTTCTGATTTTTCATTTCTTTCGCATAGCTCATGACCCAGGATTGCGATAGCGCATGAAGTTAAAGCATCGTGAAGGCTGCCTGCTTCAAAATTCTGCACCCAGATAACATTTTTAGGACTGATGATATCGTCAAATCGCCCCTTGTATTTTTCTTCAATCTGTTTCTGGAGAACCCATTCATCTTTTTTCCAGCCGGAATAAACAGCGATTATATATTTATTTCTGCTGGCTGGCGTCAGAGATTCTATAATTGAAATTATATAATGATTTGAGTTTGTGTTCAATTTAAGGCTTATTCGAATCCTTAAACCTTCGTACAATTCCTTTTCGTTGTCATTTGAGGGAAATACCCAAATAAGTTGTTCCCAACCCTCAGCTTTCGTTCCTTTAGGCAATGGGAGTTGTTTTAGCCATTCTATCATTTCCGCTTTAATGCCAGGGATATCCATTAAAGGCAGGTCTTTTTGCAATTCTGTTAAAAGAGCCTCGGCAATTTGTTCTTTTTGTGTCATTTATAATATCCAATAATAGAAATATATATATGTTATTATTATCGGTTAGATCTTGAAATGGATACATATATCCTTCAAGCATGTCTGGATGATCTTAAAATGACAACTAAATCACTAAAAAACAGAAATAAATTGATTAAAACAGCTTATTTAGGTTAAATATTCGCTTTCAATAATATTTCAATATTGACGTTTCAGATAAATTTATTACTTTATATTAAGAGGTATGTATTACAAGGTCTTTAACAAAATACGTTTTAAATTGATGACGATATTAATAACGATCTGCAGGAGGAAACATGAGGAAAACCTTATTTGTTCTGGTTGCCGTATTGTGTCTGATCGGATTGGCCTGGGCAGATGCTGAAGAGTCTTTTAAGGGACTTAGCAGTGATCGTGCTCAGCTTTCCAAACTGGCATATGACAATTTAAAAGCAAGTTACCCTAATATTAAATCTTATAAAATTGATCAGAGCTATACCCGGCTTTATGGGCGTGCTTTCGGAGAAGGAACTTCGCCGGAAAGTGTTGCCAATCAATTTAGATTGGAGCATTCAGGAATATTCGGAGTAGAGCCTGAAAACCTGATCCCGGGTAATTTATCAGCTGAGAAGAATCTATCACAACCGGTTATGTACAATAATGAAACCGGCACCTACAAATTCACTCTTGTCTATTATTCACAATTCAAAGATGGCCTTCCGGTATATAATTCGGAACTCCGTTTACTTGTCCGTAATGAAGAGGATTATCCGTTAGTATTGGCAATCTCAAGTTTAAAAGATCTGGGAGATTTTGTCCCCGATCTGAGTAAAGCAGGCTATTCTGCTGTTGCTGAACATGCCGCAAATACAGCCCAACCCGGCCTGGATAAATTTACCGATCAGGAGACAGTGATTTGGGCTGGTATAAATGATGAATTAAAAGAACCAGCCGTGGCAGTGAAATTTATCGGGTCATCTGATTTTCCGGAAAAATATTTATTCATCGTTGATCCAGTTACGGGGGAAATTTATTATCAGGAAAATAGGATTATCTTTGAGGATGTACCAGGTAATGTAAGTGGAAAAGTTACTCAAAGTTATGGGGCCGAACAATGTGAAGAGGAATTGGCGGAGCCATTCCCCTGGGCCAGAGTTGAAACCGGTTCAGGCGACTTTACATATACCGATGCTAATGGTGATTTTATAATTGGCAGTACAATTCATGGAGATTCAGTCATTTCTCGTTGTACCGGTACATGGTTTGATGTTACCAATTATCTTGGTGCCGAAGTTGTTCTGTCAGCAATACCTACTCATTCAGGTGCCATTTTCATGCATAACGATGCCAATAATAATGAACAAATAAGGGCTCAGGCGAATGCATATCTTGAGCAAAATATGATTCGTGATATGGTTATTGCTCAAAATCCCGTTTATCCGCAGATGGATGAAAACCAATTTCCGGTTTCAGTCAACCGAACCGATGGTTACTGTCCCGGTAATGCCTGGTATGACTATGTCGGAACAAATTTCTGTCTTTCCGGCAGCAGTTATCCCAATACTGCCTGGTCATCGGTTATTCATCATGAATACGGCCACCACCTTGTAAGTGCGGCTGGCAGCGGTCAGGATCAGTATGGTGAAGGAATGGGGGATTGCATGTCAGTTCTTCTTTCGGACTCACCATATTTAGGATGGGGATTCTTTGGAGATTGTGCCTCAGCTTTGAGAAATGCTGATAATGATTTCCAATATCCCTGTACCGGCGAAGCACATGATTGTGCGGGTCTTCTTTCCGGTTGTATCTGGAGTATTCGCAACGAACTGGCAGCTACCAACCCAACTACCTATCTCGATATTTTACGTAATTTAACTGTTAACAGTATATTACTTCATACCGGATCAACAACGACACCGCAAATTGCGATCGACTTTTTAACTCTTGATGATGACGATGCCAATATAGATAACGGCACGCCTCATTACTGGGAACTTTGCGCCGGGTTTAGTGATCATAACATGGATTGTCCGGAACTCACACCGATTTGGTTCGAATATCCTGACGGAAAACCGCAGGTTATAATCCCAGGCGCACCGACTGATTTTAGTGTAATCGTTCACAGCAACTCCAGTGATCCTGTCCCCGGTACGGGTCAATTATATTATTCCTTAGATGGTGGTTCATTTATTGCCGGGTCAACAGTTGAAACATCAGCGAATAATTATGATGTCACTTTACCATCTGTAACCTGTGATAATACTTTGAACTGGTATTTCTATGTCGATGTTACCGGTTTTGGTGCGTTTACTGATCCAGGCGGAGCGCCGAGTCTTAATTTCGGAACAGTAATTGCGACCAGTGTTGACACCGCATTTATTGATGATTTTGAAACTAACAAAGGCTGGATAATATCCGGGGGGCAATGGGGAAGAGGTACTCCTACCGGTAGTGGTGGTGAATATGGTAATCCCGATCCCACTATCGGTCACAATGGCAGCGCCAATGTGATGGGGTATAATTTAAATGGTGATTATGCCAACAACATACCGGAATACCATGTTACCACACCAGCTATTGACTGCTCTAATATGTCCGGGCTGGGCTTAACTTTCTGGCGCTGGCTGGGTGTTGAACAGAACTCTTATGATCATGCTTACCTCAGGATAAGCACAAATGGTACTACTTGGACTACACTCTATCAAAATGGTGGAGAGGCAGTTGAGGATAATTCATGGACTGAACAATCCTTTGATATCTCAAGCTATGCTGATGGCCAATCAACAGTATATCTCCGCTTTACGATGGGTACAACTGATGGTTCCTGGCGATACTGCGGATGGAATATTGATGACCTATCGATCATGGGTTTCCAGTGCAATGCTGCAGCTGATTCTGATAATGATGGCATCCTTGATGCGGTAGATAACTGTCCTTATGCAGCCAACACTAATCAATTAGATACCGATCTTGATAATGTTGGTGATGTTTGTGATAACTGCCCAGCAGATGCTAATAC
>CAYPUP010000097.1:0-7525 GCA_964413795.1 uncultured Ignavibacteriales bacterium | reverse complement strand
AGTATCCAGAATACTGTCCAGAGCCTTGAATTTCTGCATCAGAACTGTAAATACTCTGGGTGTAACACCGGCAAATTTACATAATGCAAGCATTTTGACTGGTGTCGCATATTTATTATTATTTTTCATAAGACATAATGTACAATCTGAAATTTCCTGTCAACAAGGGATCTCGGCAATTCCCTGACAAAAACCAATTGGACAGGCATTTTCTTCATTGTTGCCGCTCACATTAATCTCAATCGATGAGAGACAAGTCCCCACCCTATGCGAAAATATAATGTTTCAATAGCGTAGAGGCGGGCTTTATGTCCGCCGTGTATCATTATTATATAATCGTGGCCGACAGATGCCTCGTCTGCTGCATATCAAATATATCAATTTGCAATATCATTCAAGAGCATCCAGATAGCCCATCCTTGCTGCATTCTGACGAGCCTGAATAGATTCTTTTCCCTGGGTAACGAGAGATAAATAATAGTGAAGAGAAGCCTGATTAGGTTCAATTCTTATTGCCTGACGAAACAGCATTGCTGCCTGTTCCAAATTTCCTTCCTTAAACATGGCATAGCCATCGACAGCTAACAAATAAGGCATATACCCAATTGCCGTTCTAAGCTTATTATAATACTTTTTATTTTTCCCTAAATTGATGAATTCGTAAAAAAATGAAGGAAAATCAATCAAGCCATAATCCGTTTCCTGCAAAGTGGTCGAAACAAATGATAAGTACTTGGCGGCATCATCAGGGTGAATCTTCTTTTGCAACCCGGCCAGGATTATTTTCTTGTTGACCGGATCATAATCTCTGGGGCCAATCCATGAATAGGAATAATTCATGATGGAATTGATATCCGAGGCATGTATTGCCCCGAATGTATGGCCAATTTCATGAAGTAAAGTCAGAGAATTAAAATAAGAATTCCAGTCAAAACCCGCTTGTACCATGCTGGGAAACAATTTTATTCTGATCGTTTTATTCCCCAGCCGGCTGTATCCAATCTCACTAATAATTCTTGAATTATAATATTCAGGGAAATCAAACTTCTCAAAAATAAAAACTCTGATTGTATCCCCAAAAATGTAGTTGTCGGAATTCAATTGATAATTGTAAAAGGCATTTTCATCTACAGATGAATCCAGATTTTCAATTCGAGTCAACTGCAGATCATACCCAAACTGATGATAAAAAAGAGAAAAAGCAAAATCTATAATCTCTTTATAGTCAGTCGTATCCTTTCCTGCCGACATAGCTCTTCCGGAAAATATTTTAATCGGAATATTCTTATTATGTATAGTGGTTTCTCTTTCAAGCAGAGAAATATCCCCCAATAATTTTTCTACTCCTCTTTGAATCACAAATTCATACGGCTCCGCTCGGCCGACAATGTTTTCATTCCTCCGCTGGTATCGAACTTCATAATCGTACCATTCCCTCTTCCCCGACTCATTTAATCGCCGGATTTCTCCCTCCAGCCATTCGCCCCTTTCGTAAATATATTCCTGGGAATAAATTTTCAGATCAAGGTTGTTATTAATTGTCCTGAAATATTTCCGGCCATGGCTGTTGGTTACTATTTTATTGCTGCTGAAATACCCGATCTCAGGCTTAACGAACAAAATTCTGGTAAAATATCTATGAAAAAGAGATGAAATCAGGCTGTCTTTATCAGTCGAATTTTCTGATAGTAAGATCTGAAATCGAGCCTGATTATTTGACAGGTAATGATAACAATAATTCTCAATAGCCCTTATAATCAGGCTGCTTTTCCCCATTATCCCGCCGGAAGCAGTTTCGTCTGATCTTCTTTCTATAACTATAACCATTCCGGAATCTGCTTCCGTTGGTTTTATGTCCGCCATGATCGAGCTAATGCTGATGTAATTAGCAATAAATAACAGCATTACTAATATCAATTTTTTCTTCATCATTCCGAAAAACTTGTATTTATATTTGAAATATCCTATCATAGAATTGTAAAATAACCTATAAAAGGATTGATATGAAGCGAATTATTTTTTTGATTTTTGCTTTGAGTATTCTATTGGGATGCAGTAAAGAGCCGCAATCATTCGATGAACTTATTGCAGCTGGTAAAAAAGCTTTTAATAAAGAAAATTACTCCAAAGCCAGAGGCTATCTCACTCAGGCGGTCAAAATACAACCCTCACAGTACGATGCTCTCTTCTTTCTGGGACTAAGCTACTCCCGGGATTATATGATGGATTCAGCTCTGTTTTATCTCAAAAAGGCGGACATTTATTATAAGGATGATCGTGAGATTAATCTTGAGTTATATAAGGTTGCGGTTGCTGTTCAGGACGCCCAAACTACAATGAATGCTATAACGGTTCTAATTAAGACAGGTGACCCGGCTGAATACTACGATGAACAGATGGCTGATCTGAATGCTTATGAGGGAAAATTCGATAATGCTCTGTATCATTTTAAAAGACTTCTTCTAAAAGAACCCGATAATATTAACCGATATTTTGAATTGGCCAATTGCGCAGGAAATACGGATTCCATTCAATTAGCCCTGAATATTCTCGACTCAGCAAAGGCAAAATTCGGTCCCCTACCGGAAATACAACTTAATCGTGGAGTATTTCTGGCGTCGATGGAAAAATATGAGGAAGCGGAAAAAATTCTCCGGGAATTATTTAACAGTGACACTCTGGCCAATTCAACCCGGTTGAGCCTGGCTCATGTTCTTGCCTCACAGAATGATATCAAGAAGAAAAAAGAATCTTTAAATCACTATTTGTATTTAAATGATAAATTTCCGGGTACTCTTAACCTCGACTCATTAATCACTGCTTTAAAAACCGAACTAAATCTTTAAAAAATATTTTATTAGCCACAAAAAAAACGGGCAGGATTATCACTAATCCTGCCCAACGCAGGGCTGTCTCGGTAAGAGACAGAGGGGGGTCTTTATGAGTCTGTATATCTTCTAACAAAAAATAACATAAAAAGTTCGTTATGCAAGAAAAAAAAGTAAATTTAATATCTTTTTTTTGTAACAAAAAAATAACCGACCTCGTTTTAAGAGGCCGGTTATGCAGATTCCGAGATATGCAAAGGAATCTGCAGTTTCGCGGGGGAATAATCTAAAAACCATCCTCAGAGTCACTGGTATCTGCCCCTAAGTCATTGCAACGCAGTTTCCAACGACCCTGGAAAAATCCATTATTATGTTCATTATTACTCTGGAATTTTCCGTTGAGAATACCTATTTCTTCACTGTTTGCATTACAGATCATTGCTCTAAACCAGCCATGACCCTTTCTGAAGGCATTACCATTGGCGTGGTCATTTGGTTGGTATCCATAAGTCCCTTTAATAAACCCTTCGAACTCACCGGATGTCGTAATCCATTTCCCAAAAAGAACTTTCATGCCATCCTCGTTTACACCATAATGACCTTTAAGGTACCCGGTAATATTACCGCGATGATTCATCCACGTCCCACGGAAAACCTGGTTGCCTTCCTCATCAATACCCCAAACTCCAGCCAGAAAACCCCTGGGGCAGGGAATTCGATCGAGTTTCAAGGCATGAAAAGCGACAGCACTGGAATCTTCCATGTAAACAATAGTATCCAGTGCCATCAGTTCGTCCATAGTAAATGTTCTGCTATAAGGACCTGTCTGAAAAGTAACTGTTACCGGTTCTGTTTCCGGATAGGTGGTATCGATTACTTCAACCCAGGCCGTATCACCAAGAGTATCTATCTCCGGAGTCAACAAAGTATCAAATTCCGGCATAACCGGTGGGACAAAGAGATCGACGCTGATGCCATCATTATGAACAGTTGTAATTGAGTGCCATTCGATAATCCGACGATCATAACGCTCAAGAATATAATCCTGACCCAATTCAAAACGTATTACCTTACGAATAATCTCAGCGCCTCGTGATATTGTAAGGGAGCCACTCCAATCAGTTGGTTCGGTTACAGTTGAATCGTAACACATCTGCCCCCAAACGGCCCGGAAATGATAATAGCCAACATCAGGATCATCTACTAACGAATCAACTCCCGGAGCCAGAAGCATGACATCGTTATATTCTTCATCCTGACTGGCTTCCTGCAATAAATCTTCATCGCCAAAACCCTCGGATTCTACTTTGTCTGTATATCCGCCAAATTCATCTACAAGATTCAACTCACCTGAGACAGACCCAGAATCAGACGGATTGTCCGAGCACCCTGCACCCCACATTAAAAGCATAACAGAAAAAAGTGCCGGTAATAGTTTTTTGATCATTTTAATCTCCTTTCAAAGTACATAGTATTTGTATCCGTTGCCTGTATATGTAACAACCCCCATGCCATTAGTGAAGCTGCCTTCTTAAGCTGTTTTCTTATATTATGTTATAAACGTAGAACGAAAAAGGGAGAAAGCTCTCTTTTGTACCCTAAGGTACATTTGAACATAAATCGCTTTTGTTGGTACATATAGCATTTCCACTTTTATTATCCTAGTGCCTGGCAGACGCCCTCGTCTGCTGGTTCTATGGCAGATTTTAGTGCCTGGCAGACGCCCCCGTCTGCTGGTTCTATGGGCAGATGTGATCATTAGCATGGTAGCCGACCGCTTGCGGTCGGTTTATTATTCAAAATTAATCAGAAGAACAGAAACCAACTGCAATGGGAATGGTGAAAAACCTTCTTATGGCAAAAAATAACGACGGAGACAAGCCCCGTCGCTACGCGGTAACTTTGTAAGCCCGCGTAGAGGGCGGCCTTGTGTCGCCCGATCAAAAGACTGAGCTACGCATTTATAGAATACATGTCTTTTTCAACACTACCCAAGCAGTAGGTTACCCAAATTTCAATACCTGTTTTATAAATCCATCATTTTCATTAAGCAATTTCAGGGCTTCATCTCGTGAACATTTCTTCTTAAACATGACAATAGCTGTTTTTACCGACCCCTTAGCCGATTTAAGAAGTTTTTCAGCCTCATTGTAATCTATAACAAGCAGATCGATTAAAATCCTCAGGGAGCGCGCTCTAAGCTTCTCTGAGCGAGATAGAAGGTCAACCATGAGGTTACCATAGGTTTTCCCCAAAAGTACCATTGCTGTTGTTGAAATCATGTTCAAAGTCATTTTTTGGGCCGTGCCTGATTTCATCCGGGTAGAACCTGTTATTACTTCCGGACCAACAGGTATAGGAATCACTACATCAATATTTTCTGGAATCATATCCGAATTATTACAAATAATGAAGGCCGTCTTACAACCCAGCTCATTGGCATATTCAAGTCCGGCTCTGGTATAGGGAGTTCTGACCGAGGCAGCAATTCCTATTACAAAATCTCTTTTAGACAATTTATGAGTTTGTAGATCAATAATTGCGGCTTGCTGCTGATCTTCGGCTCCCTCTTTGGAAAGAACCAGTGAATCATAACCTCCGGAAATCAAACCGATAATCTGTTTTGGGTCAGTGCCAAAGGTGGGTGGGCACTCAGCCGCATCAAGCACTCCTAACCTCCCCGAAGTCCCCGCTCCAATATAAAACACACGACCATTATTTTTTAGAGTATCAGCAAATATCCCGGCAGCTTCTGCTATAAGAGGCAATACCCCTTCGATAATCTTTGCTACCTTCTTGTCCTCTTTATTGATTATTTTAACTATTTGAAGAGATGTAAGTTCATCAATATCGATAGTCTCAGGGTTTATTTGCTCTGTCGCAAGCTTTGATAGTTGATTTATCAGGTCCTTATGATCTTCCATAGTCAGATTTAAGAAGAATATTCATTTAAAACAATAAAAAAACAGGGAAGGCATAGCCACTCCCTGTTAATAATAAATTATTTTTCTGATTTTATTGAGTTATAACCTCAACCGTACCAGCCAGACTAACCACTATGGCGCCTACTGAACCTGATATTTTTTGTTCATCAATATTTGCATCCAATTGACTCGGCACCGGTACCGGTAATAGAGCCGAAGTCATGATACTGTCAGGTACTCCCCAGTAAGCATAAACAAAGATATCATAAATACCGGGGTCAGTATCACCGCCGGAAAGGTTATTGACCGTAAAGGCTTCATTTTCAATAGTGGCGGAAGTTGTCTGAGAGGTTACAAACTGGCTGTAGCCTTTTTTAGTATAGGATGAATCCTGTTTAACCGTAGCAATAATATACCCCTCAACTCCCGCTGCCCCGGTCCATTGAACTCTAACCAGATCAGAGGGATCTTTAACAGGAGGTAATATAGAAGTGATCGTTAAACTTGCCGGTAAAACCGCCGGGATTGTATCATTAAATAAATCAGAATCTCCTATCACAATTGATTTAGTCCCTGAGCCAAAATGGCTCGCTGAATCAATTGTCAGAATATAATATGATTCGTTAAAGATCAGAGTATCCCCCGACACACTGATATCGGCATCAGTGATGGCGGTATCATTGCGCTCTATATCAGCTGTCATGACAAAAATATTAAGGTTAAGATCTTTGATTAATGACCCTATAAAATGATAATTATTATTTCCGCCAGGAGGTCCTACTGGAGTGGAATCACCCCCGCAACCCGGTAGAGCACATACAGCTACTAAAATAGCTAAACCCAAAAGGGTTAATTTATTGAGTAGAAAATACTTTTTCATATACTATCTATCGACCTAAACAGCAAAAGGATTTAACATAAATATTAAATCCTTTTTACCTGTTTTTGCAACTAATTTAAGAGGCGTTAACTCTTAAAAAAAAGCTTTTTAAATACTATCTCGGCCGGACAGAATTTTGTTACCGAAGACTGAAGCAGGTTTAAACCAACAAATACCGTTAAGAGCAACCAATATGGTGAGACAAAATAGTACAGAACTAATGATAACAAAACCATTAACCCGGCAAACATCCTAATTGAATTTTCTAAAGTCATATTTTTTCTCCAATAATATTATCTATTTTAACAACACTAAAAACCATAAGTAAGTTTCAAATAAACATTATCATTCAACATAAATTGTCCAAAATCGGTCGATTTATGTTTTCCGTCAAAAATATTCCCACCCACCGTGATATTCACCTGGTCAGTATATTTATACGAGGCCGACAGGCGAAGATAAGCATCCTCGTCAGTAGGTGAATAAAAACCAAAAAATGACAGAGTAATCAGTTCAGAATTAAGCAGCTTGGTCCACCGGGTTGTCAACAGGTGATAAACCTCATCTCTTATAAATTCAGCTCCAGCCATTTGGGTTTTATAAATATCATAGTCCGTCATATAATCAGCCTGCCACTGAAGATTAGCCGTCAGATTGTTGGCAACCTGTTTTTCAAAACCAATCAATCCCTTTATACCTGAATTAGGAATATAGGGATTATCACCGTCAGAGTCCTGCCGGGAATCAAAATATCCCCCTTCTATCCAGAGAATCCCACCAACTACCTGTCCCCTCAACGAACCGCCATAGACGTTCAATTTGGGATAAACCGGCGAGCCCATCTCCCCCATATTCGGATCAAAACCAACCGGGTTCTTATAGAACCCTTTATA